>NZ_JBDKSX010000102.1:0-6265 GCF_039680435.1 Mizugakiibacter sp.
CCGCGTCCAGCCGCGCGCCGTAACGCTCGACCAGCCGCGCCGCCAGCGTGCGCGCGGCCGCCACGCTGACCTGCTGGCCGAGCACCGCGCGCACCGCGATCTCGAAGCCGTCCCAGCAGCCGGGCACGCGCACGCCGGGATGGCGGCGCAGCAGCGGGCGCAGCGCGCGGCTGGCGCCGAGGCGCGCGGCGATCGCGGCGGCGTCGGCGTCGAGGTCGAACATGCGCCGCACGCGCGCCGCCACGCCGAGCAGCGCCGCCGGCTGTGGGTGATGCACGCGCAGCAGCAGCGCCGGCGCGTCGGCCGGCGCGCCGACCTCGAACCAGCCGGGCGCGCCGCCGTGCATGAACACGCGCCGGTAGCTCGCGGCGTCGACGACCTCGACGCCCGGGATCGCGCGGCGGGCGAAGAACGCGAGCAGGCCGGCGAAATCGTACGGCGGCCGGTACGGTAGACGCAGGCAAAGTTCGCCCTCCTCGGCTGTCGGCGCGCGGCCGCGGCGCAGCTCGCGCGGCGCGACGCCGTAAGCGCCGCGAAACGCGGCGTTGAAGCGGCGCAGGCTGGCGTAGCCGGCCGCGTGCGCGATCGCGCCCACCGGCAAGCCGGTCTCGTGCAGCAGCTTCTTCGCCGCAAGCAGGCGGCGCGTCGCGGCGACCGCGAGCGGGCCCGCACCGAGCTGTTCGGTGAACAGGCGGCGCAAGTGGCGCTCGCCGACGCCGACGCGCGCGGCCAGCGCGGCGACCGGCGCGCGGTCGAGCAGGCCGTCCTCGATCAGGCGCAGCGCGCTCGCCACCAACGCGTCGCCGCCGCGCCACGCGGACGCGCCCGGCGCCAGTTCCGGCCGGCAGCGCAGGCAGGGCCGGAAGCCGGCCGCGGCCGCGGCGGCGGCGCTCGGGTAGTAGACGACATGACGCGGCTTCGGCGCCGGCGCCGGACACACCGGGCGGCAGAAGATGCGCGTCGAGGTGACGGCGGTGAAGAACAGGCCGTCGAAGCGCGGATCGCGCGTCAGCCGCGCCTGCTCGCAGGTCGCGGCGTCGAGATGCGGCGGCAGGCAATGTGCGTCGGGCATGCGCGCAGGGTAGCAGCGCATCCGCCATCGAACTCGCCGTTTCCGGCCATGGTTGCGCGGACCGCGACGGGCGTCAGAACCCGTAGCGCAGGAAGCCGCCGTCGACGGCGACGATCTCGCCGGTGACGTACGACGACGCCGGCAGGCACAGGAACGCGACCGCCGCGGCGACCTCGTGCGGCTCGCCGATGCGGCGCATCGGCGTGCGCTCGATCACTTCCTCGAGATAGTCGGCATCGGCGAGCGTCGGCTCGGTGCGCTGCGTGCGGATGTACCACGGCGCGACCGCGTTGACGCGGATGCCGTCCTCGGCCCATTCGCAGGCGAGGTTGCGCGTCAACTGGTGCAGCGCGGCCTTGGTCATGCCGTACGGCGAGCCGGTGCGCACGTGCGTCGCGCCGGACACCGAGCCGACGTTGACGATCGCCGCGTTCGCGTGCTGCACCAGGTGCGGGTGCGCGAGCCGGCACATCTCGAACGCGGACACCAGGTTCGTCTCGATCAGCGCGCGGTATTCGTGCTCGGCGTAGTCGAGCGTCGGCTTGCGCACGTTGCCGCCGACGTTGTTGACCAGCAGCGACAGCGGCACGCCGAGGTCGGCGATCCAGTCGAACACCTCGAGGCGCGCTTCCTGCTGCGCGAGATCGGCGCCGAACGCGCGCAGCTCGCGCTGCGGGAATTCCTCGGCCAACTCGTCGCGCGCGGCCTCGAGGTACGCCTCGTCGCGTGCGACCATCAGCACGTCCGCGCCGAGCGCGGCGAGTTCGCGCGCGCAGGCCAGCCCGATGCCCTTGCTCGCGCCGGTGACCAGCGCGACCTGGCCGTCCAGCCGCCAGCGATCCGTCTGTGCGTGCATGCGCCGCCTCCGCGTCCACGAGCTGCGGCGAGCTTACACGAGCGCGTGTCGCGCTGGCGCGGCGCGGGCGGACGCGCGACACTGCGGCGCGGGAGGTGGCCCATGTTCCGCACCGTCAGCATCGCCGCACTCGCGTCGGCCGCGCTCGCGCTGGCCGCCTGCGACCGCCCGCCGAAGCCGGTCGCGCAGGACGCGCCGAAGCCGGCGCGCGTCGCCACGCCGTTCGACGACGCGCTGAAGGCGCGCGACCGCGCCAGGCAGGTCCAGCAGCAGGTCGACCAGCAGAAGGCGCAGACCGACGCCGCCATCGACCAGCAGTCGCAATAGGGCGGAATCGCCGCGCAGCGGCGCTTCCGCCGCGTACAGCCGCGACCACGCACGCCATGGCGGAAAGCCGGGCGCTTGCCGCGCGGCGGCGGAAACGGCTGCGCCGGTTCCGCCCTACGGCGTGCAGAAGCAGTACGCGTAGACCTGCGGCACGCCGGCGCGCGCGTGGCGGAACAGCGCCAGTTCCGGCGCCAGCCGCGGCGCCTCGGCCAGCCAGCCGGGCAGCGCGATGCCGCCGGCGTGCGCCCACGCCACCAGCGTGCTCTGGCTGAAATCGAGCAGGAAGCGGTCGAAGGCACTGAGCGGCCGCTCGACGTAGCCGACCGCATAGTCGTCGCCGAGCTTCGCCTGCTGCGCGGCGAAGCGCACCGCGTCGGCGAGGCCGCCGAGCTGGTCGACCAGGCCGCGCTCCAGCGCCTGCCGGCCGGTCCACACGCGGCCGCGCGCGACCGCGTCGATCGCCGCGACGCTCTTGCCGCGCGCCGCCGCGACCCGGCCGGTGAAATCGCGGTAACCCTTGTCGATCACGCTCTGGATCACCTGGCCCACGGCGGGATCGAGCGGCCGGCGCACGTCGAACGCGCCCGCCCACGGCGAAGTGCCGACGCCGTCGGTGTGCACGCCGATCTTGGCCAGCGTGTCCGGTACGTTGAAGAACAGGCCGAAGATGCCGATCGAGCCGGTGATCGTGTTCGGCTCGGCGAGGATGCGATCGGCATTCATCGCGATCCAGTAGCCGCCGCTGGCGGCGACGTCGCCCATCGAGACGACCACCGGCTTGCCAGCGGCGCGGGTCAGCGCGACCTCGCGACGGATCTGCTCGGCGGCGTAGACCTCGCCGCCCGGCGAGTCGACGCGCAGCACGACCGCCTTGACGTTGCGGTCCTCGCGCGCCTGCCGCAGCAGCGCCGCGGTGGAATCGCCGCCGACCATGCCGGGCGGCTGCTTGCCGCCGACGATCTCGCCTTCCGCCACCACCACCGCCACGCGCGGCTTGCCGATCGCCAGCGCCTGCGTGCGCATCGAGGCGAGGTAGTCGTCCAGGGCGACGCCGCGGAAGCCGTGGCCGCCACGGTCCGGCGCGCCCGCCTTGCGCAGCATCGCGACCAGCTCGGCGCGCGTCGCCAGGCCGTCGACCAGCTTGAGTTTCTGCGCCAGCGCGGCGAGGTCGCCCTGCGCGGCGGCGATCTCCTGCGGCAGCTGCGCGACCGCGGTGCGCAGCGCGGCCGGATCGAGCTTGCGCTGCGCGGCGACTTCGTCGAGATAGGTATCCCACAGCCCGCCCAGCCAGTAGCTGTCCGCTTCCTTCGCTTCCGGCGACGCCTGGTCGAGGATGAACGGCTCCGCCGCCGACTTGAACTCGCCGACACGGAACAGGTGCACGTTCACGCCGAGCCGGTCGAGCAGCTCGCGGTAGTAGTTGCGGTAGCTCGCCAGGCCCTGCAGCAGCACGCCGCCTTCGGGATCGAGCAGCACGCGATCGGCGTGCGCGGCAAGGTAGTACTGGCCCTGCGTGTAGCCGGCGGCCCACGCGATCACCGGCTTGCCGGCGGCGCGGAAGCGGTCCAGCGCCGCGCCGACCTCGCGCAGCGCGGCGAAGCCGCCGGCACCCAGCGCGTCCGGTTCGAGCAGGATGCGCTCGATGCGCGGATCATGCGCGGCGGCATCGATCGCGCCGACCAGGTCGCGCACCTGCACCTGCTTCGGCGTGTCGCCGCCGAGCCGCGCCAGCGCGCGTTCGACGGGATCGATGCTGTACTGCTCGACCAGTTGGCCTTCCGGCTTCAGCACCAGCGCGCTGTTCGGCTCGACGCGCGGCGCGCCGCGCATGGCCACGGCCAGGAAGCCCAGCAGCAGCGCGAAGAACACCAGGTTCAGCACGGCGCGGCGGGTGAAGTCGAGGCCGCGCCAGAGCACGCGCAGGAAGCCGAGGAAGCCGCTGGGGGTGCGCTGCGTCATGGACGACGATTCCTTGGGGAAACCCGTGAACGGAGGTGGGGATCCGCGCCGCGGACGTGCTTGCGCATCCCGCCGCCCCCCGCTGCACGGGAGATTCGTCCCCTTCGTTCAGGAAGGGGCGGGATGCGGCTTGCCGCCCGGCCTCGGACGTGTCCGGACTTCATCCGGACGGGCGTTCAGCGTAGCCGCTCGCGCCGCAGGCGTCACGCGGCTTCGGAGGCATCGCCGGGCACGGCGGGCGCCGCGCGCCAGCGCCCGCCGTGCACGAGCCGGCGGAAACGCGCGAACAGCAGCAGCGCGGCCACGGTCAGGCCGGCGACCAGCCCCATCCACATGCCGCGCGCGCCGTAGCCGGCGCCGAACGCCAGCCACCCGCCCACCGGCATGCCGACGCCCCAGTAGGCGAAGCCGGTGATCAGCATCGGCACGCGCGTGTCCTTGAGGCCGCGCAGCGCGCCGTTGGAGGCCACCTGGATGCCGTCCGAGAACTGGAACAGGCCGGCCAGCACCAGCAACTGCGTGGCCAGCGCGATCACCCCCGCATCGTGCGTGTACAGCGCGGCGATGCCGTGCGGCACGCCGAGCATCAGGCCGCAGGAGACGAACTGCGCCGCCAGCGCCAGCGCGATGCCGCAGTAGCCCGCGTAGCGCACGCCGTCGCCGTCGCCGCGGCCGACCGCGTGGCCGACGCGCACGGTGATCGCCAGCGCCAGCCCGAGCGGCACCATGAACGCGACCGTGGCCACGTTCAGCGCGATCTGGTGCGCCGCGGTCACCGCCTCGCCGAGCGTGGCGATCGCCAGCGCGACGGCGACGAACAAGCCGCCTTCCATCAGCAGCGTCACCGCCATCGGCAGGCCGATGCCGAGCAATTCGCCGATCACGCGCGGCCGCGGCCAGTCGAAGCGCTCGAGCAGGCCGAGCGTGCGGTAGTTGCGATGGCGCAGCACGTAGGTTGCGAAGCCGAGCATCTCCAGCCACAGCACGATCGCGGTGGCGATGCCGCTGCCGCGCGCGCCCATCGGCGCGACGCCGAGCTTGCCGTACATCAGCACGTAGCCGAGCGGCGCCAGTACCAGCAGGCCGCCGAAGCTGAAGTACATCGACGGGCGCGTCAGCGACAGGCCCTCGGACAGCCCGCGCAGCGCGAAGAACGCGGCCAGCGCCGGCGCGCCCCAGCCGATCGCGTGCAGGAACGCGACGACGTCGACGCGCAGCGTCGGCACCACGCCGATCACGTCCAGCAGCGGCGCCGCGCTGCGCACGCCGAGCCACAGCAGCACGCCGAGGCCGGCGGCGATCCACAGCGCCTGGCGGAACAGCGCGCCGACCTCGTGGCGGCGGCCGGCGCCGTCGAGCTGCGCGACCGAGGGCGGCACCGCCATCATCGTGCCGATCGCGGTGATGATCGCCAGCGACCACACGCCGGCGCCGGTGGTCACCGCCGCCTGGGTGTGCGCGCCGAGATGGCCGGACAGCATCGCGTCGACCACGTTCATGCCGACCGCGGCGAGTTGCGCGGCGATCAGCGGCAGGGCGAGGCGCACGGTGGCGCCGACCTCGCGCGCGGCGCGCGCGCGGTCCACACGTAGCATGGGCATGCGGATTCGTTCGGTTGCGGCGCTCCATTCTAAGGAACCCTCGAACGCACGGGTGACCCGCGCCCCTTGACGCGAGGGGGCCTGGCTCGGATACCGTCGCGTATCCGACTCGCCCGGACCCGTCCGGCGGCCGCCCGCGCCATCGCGTCGACGATGCGGGGCCGTCGCGCGCAGGCCCGGCGCGACGCCTGTTCCGGAGGTTGCGGGAAGCGTGCGCAACGGAGCGCGCATCCCGCGCGTGCGCGGTGGGCACGCGCGTTCCGGAGATGCCAAGGGAGGAGACGATGCGGCGCGCGTTCGTGACCGGTGCGGGCGGTTTCCTCGGCGGGCACGTGTTGCGCGCGCTGAACGCGGCCGGCGTCGCGGTGCGCGCGCTGGCGCGCTCGCCGGTCAGCATCGAGCGCCTGCGCGCCAGCGGCGTGGACGTGGTCGAGGGCGATCTGCGCGACC
>NZ_JBDKSX010000103.1:0-24147 GCF_039680435.1 Mizugakiibacter sp.
GGCGAGAACTGGCAGATCACCGCGGGCTGGCGCTCGCGCTTCTCGCACTGCCTGCTGCTCAACCCGACCGATCCGAAATCAGCGGCCTACAACCCGCTGCTCGAAGTCCGGCGCGGCGCGCATGAAGTGCGCGACGTGCAGAACATCGCGGACATCCTGGTTGACCCCGAAGGCGCGCTGGAGCGGCGCAACCATTGGGAGAAGACCAGTCATGCACTGTTGGTCGGCGCGATTCTGCACGTGCTGTATGCGGGCACCGACAAGACGCTGCGCGGCGTCGCCAACTTCCTCTCCGATCCGGCGTGTCCGTTCGAGCTGACGCTGCACCGGATGATGACGACGAAGCACTGTGGCGAGGCACCGCACCCGGTCGTCGCCTCCGCCGCGCGTGAAGTGCTCAACAAGAGCGACAACGAGCGTTCGGGCGTGCTGTCTACCGCGATGTCGTTCCTGGGTCTCTACCGCGATCCCACGGTGGCGGAAGTCACCGCGCGTTGCGACTGGCGCATCGCCGATCTGATCTCGGCCGAGCACCCGGTATCGCTGTACCTGGTCGTGCCGCCATCTGACATTAGTCGCACCAAGCCGCTGATCCGGCTGATCCTCAACCAGATTGGTCGGCGCCTGACCGAATCGCTCGATGGCTCCGACGGTATCGCGCGCAAATATCGTCTGCTGCTGATGCTCGACGAGTTCCCGGCACTCGGCCGGCTCGACTTCTTCGAGTCCGCGCTGGCTTTCATGGCGGGTTATGGTATCCGCAGTTTCCTGATCGCGCAGAGCCTCAACCAGATCGACAAGGCGTATGGCGCCAATCACTCGATCCTGGACAACTGCCATGTGCGCGTGACGTTCGCCACCAACGACGAACGCACCGCCAAGCGCATTTCCGAGACGCTGGGCACTGCGACCGAACTGCGCGCGCAGCGCAACTATGCTGGCCATCGCCTGGCGCCGTGGCTGGGCCATCTAATGGTGTCGCGCCAGGAGACGGCGCGTCCGCTGCTGACGCCCGGCGAGGTGATGCAACTCCCGCCCGACGATGCCGTGGTGATGGTCTCGGGCCATGCACCGATCCGTGCGAAGAAGCTGCGCTACTACGCCGATGCCAATTTCAAGCGCCGCGTGCTCACGCCGCCGGCGCTAGCAAGCGGCCCATACGTCGATACACCGGCGCGGCGCGTTGACGATTGGAGCGCACTGCCCATTCCCGTGATGCCGAGTGTGCCTGTCGCAACGATCACGCTGCCTGAAGGCGCGACCGACGACGGTGGCCTGCGGCGCCAACCCGAGCTGGCCGACGAGGAGGCCTATGTCCCGGCGCCCGATAAGGCGGCCAGCGACCTAGCGCTACTCGATGACGACGACTTGCCGTTGCCGATGCCCGCCCAGCTCGACCCACGCCTGCAACGCACGGCGCGGTTGGCCACGCTCGATCAGACGGACGGGATACTGCTATGAGCCAGTACCGTCTGAATCTGTTCGTCCCGCCTGAGCACGCCCGGCGGCTCGATGAGCTGGCTACCAAGAAAGGTGTCTCGAAGTCGTCCATCGTTGCAGCGGCACTGGCGTCCTGGCTTTCGCCCGATGCCGGCGACCAGCGTGAGGCCGCGATCGCCAAACGGCTGGATCGGCTCACGCGCCAGTTCGAGCGCCTGGAGCGAGACCAGTCTATCCAGATCGAAACGCTGGCGCTGTTCATCCGTTACTACCTGACGGTGAGTACCCCGGTACCGGAGACCCATCAGGACGCGGCCCGCGCCCAAGGCAAGGTGCGTTTCGCGCAGTTCATCGAGCAGCTGGGTCGCCACCTGCTGCGCGGACACAGCCTCGTACGTGAGCTGGTGGAGGAAATCCAGCCCGACACGGTGCGGCACGCCGCTGCCGATGCGGACACGCTGGTGCCGGAAGAGACACCATGAACGCGCAAGCGAATGATCTGCTGACGCCAGCCGCCCGGTCGTTAGACCGGCGTGTGCGCATGTTGCGCACGGCGATGGGGCCGCTGATCGCCGACGCGCTGGATGATCCGGACGTGGTGGAGATCCTGCTCAATCCGGACGGGTCGCTGTGGATTGACCGGCTATCCAGCGGGCGCGCACCGACGGACGTACGGCTTTCCGCTGCCGATGGTGAACGCATCATCCGGTTGGTCGCTGCCCACGTGCGCGCCGAGGTCCATGCCGATAAGCCGCTGCTGTCAGCGGAATTACCCGAGACCGGTGAACGCTTCGAGGGCATCCTGCCGCCGGCCGCACCAGGGCCGGCCTTCGCCCTGCGCAAGCGTGCGGTCGGGGTGATTCCGCTCGAACGCTATGTGAGCGACGGGATGATGACGGGCGCGCAAGCGGGTTTCCTTGTACGTGCCGTTCGCAAGCGCCAGAACATCCTGATCGCTGGTGGCACCAGCACTGGCAAGACCACGCTCGCCAACGCCTTGCTCGCCGAGATCGCCGCCACTGGCGACCGTGTGCTGGTGCTCGAAGACACCGTTGAGCTGCAATGCGCGGCGCGCGATCACGTGCCGCTGCGCACATTGCCGGGCGTCGTGTCCATGACCGAACTCGTACGCGCCACGATGCGGCTGCGTCCCGACCGCGTGATTGTCGGCGAGGTGCGCGGTGGCGAAGCCCTCGATCTGGTCAAGGTCTGGGGCACCGGCCACCCGGGCGGCATCGCCACGGTCCATGCCGGGTCCGCTCACGGCGCGTTGTTGCGCCTGGAGCAACTGATTCTCGAAGTTGCCGTGACCCCACCGCGCGCGCTGATCGCCGACGCGGTCAACGTCGTCGTCTTCATCGCCGGGCGCAGCCGTGCGCGTCACATCCAGGACATCGCCCGTGTCGTCGGTTTCGATGAGCGCGGGTATCGGCTCGATGCCGTGCTAGGCGCTTCGCCTGCTTCCTCGTCTTCCTTCGCCGCCACAGCAGGAGTCCCGTCATGACGCAAACCCGCCTTTACGACGATCCGTTTTTCCGTAAAACCTTGCCGTGGCTGCTGCTCCTGCTGACGTGTCTGGCGGCAACGGTTGCGCATGCGGCTGGCTCGAATATGCCATGGGAAGCGCCGCTGCAATCCATCCTCGACTCGATCCAGGGGCCGGTCGCCAAGATCATCGCGGTCATCATCATCATCGTGACGGGCCTCACGCTCGCCTTTGGCGACAGCAGCGGCGGCTTTCGACGCCTGATCCAGATTGTATTCGGACTCTCGATCGCGTTCGCCGCGTCTAGCTTCTTTCTGTCGTTCTTCAGCTTCTCCGGCGGTGCGGTGGTGGCATGAACGAGTCCACTGCCACCGGCTTCGAGGTGCCGCTGCATCGTTCGCTCACCGAGCCGATCCTGATGGGCGGCGCGCCGCGCACCGTGGCCATCGCCAATGGCACGCTGGCCGCCGCCGTGGGGCTGGGATTGCAACTGTGGATTCCCGGTATCGCGTTGTGGCTGATCGGTCATTCGCTCGCCGTGTGGGGTGCGAGAGTCGATCCGCAGTTCATGTCCGTCTTCGCGCGGCACCTTAAGCATCGACCGCTGCTGGACGTGTGAGGCTGATGTCATGTTGCACCTTGCCGAATACCGTCAACGTCCCGCGCTGCTCGCGGACTGGTTGCCGTGGGCAGGGCTTGTCGCGCCGGGCGTGGTGCTCGACAAGGACGGCGCGTTCCAGCGCACCGCACGTTTTCGCGGGCCGGACCTCGATAGTGCGACGCCGAGCGAACTAATCGCCACGACCGCGCGCTTGAACAATGCACTGCGCCGACTGGGCTCGGGCTGGGCGCTGTTCACCGAGGCCGAACGCTGGCCGGCCGCGGACTACCCGCACTCGGATTTTCCAGAACCGTTGTCCTGGCTGGTGGACGAGGAGCGCCGCGCCGCGTTCGAGGAAACCGACAGCCACTTCGAGAGCGCCTATCACCTGACACTGCTGTACCTGCCGCAGGAGGAATCGCGGGCGCGGGCCGGCAAGCTGCTCTACGAGAACACGCCGACCCGAGGCGTGGACTGGCGCGACCGGCTGAGCGCCTTCGTCGCCGAAACCGACCGCGTGTTCGACCTGCTCGATGGCGTGATGCCGGAGATGGCTTGGCTGGACGACAGTGAGACGTTGACCTACCTGCACGGCTGCATTTCGACGCGCCGCTATGCCATCGGCGTGCCCGAGGTGCCGTTTCACCTGGACGCGCTGCTGACCGACACCTCACTCGTGGGTGGCTTGGCGCCGATGCTGGGTGACGAGCAGGTGCGTGTGCTGACAGTGCGCGGCTTCCCGACGACGACCTGGCCGGGGATGCTCGATGACCTCAACCGCCTGGGCTTTGCGTACCGCTGGTCCACACGCTTCCTGTGCCTGGACAAGGCCGAGGCCGAGAAAGAGTTGGGCCGGTTGCGCCGGCAGTGGTTCGCCAAGCGCAAGAACGTCGTCGCGCTCTTGCGTGAAACGATCTTCCAGCAGGAATCGCCGCTGGTCGATACCGACGCCAGCAACAAGGCGAGCGATGCCGATGCCGCCCTGCAGGAGCTTGGTGGCGACCAGGTGGCCTTCGGTTACGTGACCACGACCGTCACCGTGATGGATGCCGACGCGGCAGCCGCCGACGAAAAGCTGCGCAGGGTCGAGCGTGCCATCCAGGGCCGCGGCTTCGTGACCATTCCCGAAACGCTCAATGCAGTGGAAGCGTGGCTCTCCTCGATTCCGGGCCATGCCTATGCCAACGTGCGTCAGCCGGTCATCTCGACGTTGAACCTCGCGCACTTGATGCCGGTATCGGCCGTGTGGGCGGGACAAGAGAAGAACGCCCATCTCGATGGGCCGCCGTTGATCGTCACGCGCACCGATGGTGCCACGCCGTTCCGGTTGGTCACGCACATCGGTGATGTGGGCCATACGCTGGTCGTCGGCCCGACCGGCATGGGGAAGTCGGTGTTGCTGGCCGTGCTGGCGATGCAGTTCCGGCGCTATCGCGGCGCGCGCATCTTCGCGTTCGACATGGGCCGCTCGATGCGCGCCACCATCCTGGGTCTCGGCGGCGAGCACTACGATCTCGGCACGGATGGCGCGATCGCGTTCCAGCCGCTCGCGCGGATCGACCAGGAGGGCTATCGCGCCTGGGCCAGCGAGTGGATCGAAGGCCGCCTGACGCACGAAGGCGTGGCCATTGGTCCCGACGAGAAGGCGACCATCTGGTCGGCGCTGGGGAGTCTCGCTGGCGCGCCGATGGAACAACGCACGATGACCGGCTTGTCGGTGCTGTTGCAATCGAACGCGCTGCGCCAGGCACTTGCACCCTACGTGCTCGGCGGTGCCCACGGCAAGTTGCTTGATGCCGATCACGACCGCTTGGGCCGCGCCGACGTGCAAGGCTTCGAGATGGAGGAACTGATGCACAGCAAGGCTGCGGTGCTGGCCGTGCTGCATTACCTTTTTGCGCGCTTCGAGGAGCGGTTCGACGGCGCGCCGACGTTGCTGATCCTCGATGAGTCGTGGTTGTTCCTGGATGACCCGGTGTTCGCCGCGCGCATCCGCCAATGGCTCAAGACGTTACGCAAGAAGAACGTCAGCGCTGTCTTCGCCACGCAGTCGCTGGCCGACATCAAGGATTCGAGCATCGCGCCCGCGATCATCGAGAGCTGCGCGAGTCGCATCTTCCTGCCAAACCCGCAGGCCACCGAGCCGCAGATCCGTACGATCTACGAAGGCTTCGGGCTGAACGCCCGGCAGATCGAGATCGTCGCCACCGCCGAGCCCAAGCGCGACTACTACTACCAGTCGCGGCTGGGCAATCGCCTGTTCGATCTCGACCTCGGGCCGATCGCACTTTCCTTCGCCGGCACCTCGACGCCCCAGGACCAGCACGACATCGACCGCGTGCTACTCGACGCCGGTGCGCCGGGATTCACCGGTGCCTGGTTGCGCCACGCCGGCCTCGATTGGGCCGCCGACCTCATTCCTTCGTTTCCCACATCATCGGAGATTCGGCCATGAAGAAGACCTGGCTGGCCGCCGCTGCGGCCGCGTTGTTCACGTGTTCGTCCGCGAGCTTCGCGCAGTGGGCGGTGTTCGACGTCGCGAACTACTCACAGAACCTGCTCACCGCCGCGCGCGAGCTGCAACAGATCGACAACCAGATCCAGCAGTTGCAGAACGAAGCGACGATGCTGACCAACCAAGGCCGAAACCTGACGAGCCTCAATTACAACTCGCTGTCGCAGTTGCTCGCCACGCTGGCGAGCACCAACCAGTTGATCGCGCAGGCGCAGGGATTGACGTTCAAGGTCGCGCAGTCACAGGTGACCTTCGACCGGCTGTATCCGTCGTCCTACAGTGCCAGCACCAGCCATGCCCAGATGGTGCAGGACGCACAATCGCGCTGGCGGACCTCGGTACAAGCGTTGCAGACCGCAACGCAGATGCAGTCGCAGGCCGCGCAGAACCTACTGTCGGACCAGAGCGTCTTGAGCGGGCTGGTTACGCAGAGTCAGGGGGCGGTCGGCGCCTTGCAGGCCAGTCAGGCGACCAACCAGTTGCTGGCGCTGATCGCACGCCAGGCGATCCAGGCGCAACAGTTCACCGTGTCGCAAGATCGCGCGGCCGCGCTGGACCAGGCCCGCGGGGCGGCCGACGAGGCGCAGGCCGAACAGGTGCGTTCGCGTTTCATCGGCAACGGCCCGCAATACACCCCGCAGCCCGTGAACTTCTACGGGAACTAAGGCCATGACCCGCGCACTCGTCCTGTCCGTCGTCGCGGTGCTGACCGCCTGCGGTCGGCACACACCCGCGTTGACAGTGGACGCGCTGGCCCACGATCCGCAGCGGCTCTATGCGTTGCGTCATCGCTGCTCCGTCACGCACACGCGTGTTGACAGCGCCACATGCGGCTTCGTGGATGCGGCGTATGCGCGGCGTTTCTTCCTCGGCCTCGGCGGCCCCGATGAATACCAGACGCTGGCCTCGCTGCCGCCGATTCCGGCGAGCTTCGACCAGTCCGACCGCGGAACACGGCCATGAACGACCTCTCCGTCATCGACCAGTTTTTGGCCGTCTTCTCGCAGTACATCGACTCCGGGTTCGGGCTGCTGCACGGCGAAGTGGCGTATCTCTCCGCCACGCTGATCGTCATCGACATGACGCTGGCGGGGCTGTTCTGGGCGATGGGCGGTGAGGAGGTGTTGCCCAAGCTCATCCGCAAGACGCTCTATGTCGGCGCCTTCGCCTACATCATCGGCAACTTCAACACGCTGGCCGGCATCGTGTTCCGTTCGTTTGCGGGTCTCGGGCTGCTCGCCGCCGGCTCGACCGTCAGCATCGGCGACTTCCTGCAACCCGGACGCCTCGCCCAGATCGGCGTCACGGCGGGCCAGCCGATCCTGCTACAGCTCGGCACGATGTCCCACGGGTTCACGGCCGTCTTCAGCAACCTCGACATGATCGTGGTGCTGCTGCTCGCGTGGATCGTCGTGGTCATCAGCTTCTTCATCCTGGCGGTACAGCTTTTCGTGACGCTGATCGAGTTCAAGCTGACCACGCTTGCCGGCTTCGTGCTGGTGCCGTTCGCGCTCTGGAACAAGACCGCGTTCCTCGCTGAGAAAGTGCTCGGCAACGTGGTGTCCTCGGGTGTCAAGGTGCTGGTGCTGGCCGTGATCGTCGGCATCGGCTCGACGATCTTCGGGCAGTTCCAGACACCGACCGGCGCCGATCCGTCGCTGAACCACGTACTCGCCATCATGCTGGCTTCGCTCACGATGCTGGGCTTGGGTATCTTCGGGCCAGGTATTGCTACGGGGCTGGTGTCCGGTGCACCGCAGCTCGGTGCCGGGGCGGCGGCCGGCACGGCACTCGGTGCCGCGGGCCTGGCCGTCGCCGGCGGTGCAGCCATTGCGACGGGCGGTGCCGCCGTCGCCGCCGGCACACGCCTGGCCGCGCGCGGGGCCGTGGGCACAGCGCGCGCGGGCAGCGGCGCCGCCACGGCGTATCGCGCCGGTACGGCAGCGTCGGGCGCAACCGGGGCGCGAGCCTTCGGCGCCGGCATGGCCAACGTCGCGCGCAGCGGCGCACAAGCCGCTGGGCAGCGCATGGCGGCTGGCGCTCGTGCCGTGCGGAATCGTGTTGCCTCGGCGGCCAGTGCCACGCCTGCTTCAAGCTCACCTGCCGGCAAAGCACCCAGCACACCGGCAGCGAGCGCTGCCGTATCCCCTACATCTGACGACAAAGCGCCTGACTGGGCGCAGCGGCTGCAACGCCGCCAGCGCGTGGCACACGGCGCTTCGACCGCGGCGCACGTCATGCGCTCGGCCGATCACGGCGGCGGTGGCGCAGCCCCCGACCTGCGTGATTCCTCGAACGAGTAAAGGAGGCGGACGATGCGTTTCAAACGATCTGGTGTGCGCTACAGCGAGTCTCCCGCGCCTGCCACGCCTTACCAGGCCGCCGCGCAAGTCTGGGATGAACGGCTCGGCAGCGCCCGCGTGCAGGCGAAGAACTGGCGGCTGATGGCCTGTGGATGCTTGGGGCTCGCCGTGCTGATGGCCGCTGGACTCGTGTGGCAGTCCGGCAAGTCACGCGTCACGCCCTACGTGGTGGAAGTCGATCACGCAGGACAGGTGCGTGCGGTCGGTGCGGCGCTGACACCGTACCAGCCGACCGATGCGCAGATCGCCTACCACCTGGCACGCTTCATTACCGACGTGCGCGCGCTGTCGATCGACCCGGTGGTGGTGCGGCAGAACTGGCTCGAAGCGTACGGCTACACCACCGACCGCGGTGCGGCGACTTTGAACGACTACGCGCGCGCCCACGATCCGTTCGCCCATGTCGGCCAGGATTCCGTCTCCGTGGACGTGACCAGCGTGGTGCGGGTCAGCGATACCTCGTTCCAGGTGCGCTGGACTGAGCAGCACTACAACGAGGGCACACCCACGGGCATTGAGCACTGGACCGCGATGCTCACCCTCGTCATGCAGACGCCGCGCACTGAGCAGCAGGTGCGCCGCAACCCCCTCGGTATCTACGTCAACGGCCTGTCCTGGAGCCGCGATCTGGACGCACCGGAAGGAGCGAAGAAGCCATGAAAACCTCGATCAACGCCATTGCCATCCTGGGTCTGCTGGCGACGCTGGCCGGCTGCGCGACGCAAGGCAAGCCGCCGCCGACCATCTCGCTGGACGAACCCGTGAAGGCCGAACCGTTGCCCGAACCGGCCAAACCGGTCGAGGTGGTGAAAGTGCCCAAGCTGCTGCCCTTGCCGGACCAGATGAAGCCGCTGCCGACGGCAGCCGACGCCAAGCCGACACCCAAGTTGACCGACGCAAAGGCCCGCGTCGAACAGGCCAACGTCGAGGCGAGCGTGGCGCCCACGCGCGAGGGATACATCAACGCGATCCAGGTCTGGCCGTTCTCCGACGGGGCGCTCTATCAGGTCTACACGAGTCCAGGCCGGGTGACGGTCATTTCATTGCAGTCGGGTGAGGAGCTGGTTACGGTCGCCGCCGGCGATACGGTGCAATGGATCGTGGGCGATACGGCCAGCGGCAGCGGCGCGAGCCGACGGGTGGCCGTGATGGTCAAGCCGGTGCGTGCGGGGATCACGACCAACCTCGTCATCACGACAAGTCGACGCACTTATTTACTGGAACTCACCTCCACGCCGAAAGCGTGGATGGCCTCGGTGTCGTGGGAGTACCCGAAGGACCAGATGTTGGCGTTGCAGGCCCAGGCGCAGGCGGCCGACGCGCAGGCACCGGCCGCCTCGGGTCTGTCGCTGGATCAGTTGCACTTCCGTTACGCGATCACGGGGGACAGTCCACCGTGGAAACCTGTGCGTGCCTTCGACGATGGGCAGCACGTGTATATCCAGTTCCCGGCCGGTATTGCGCAAGGTGAACTGCCACCGTTGTTCGTCGTCGGGCCGGACGGCAAGGGCGAGCTGGTGAACTACCGTTTCCACGCGCCTTACGACATCGTCGACCGCCTGTTCGGCGCGGCCGAGCTGCGGCTGGGCGGCGACAAGGCGGCCGTGGTACGCATCGAACGCACCGACGGGATCGCCGTGGGAGCCGGTCATGGGCAACATTGACCACGAGCCGCAGCCAGTGCCGAAGGTGGCACCCGAGGGCGTCGCGCTGCGAGCGCCGCCGCGTTCGGTGACGCGGTTGAACCGCCGCATGCTGGCGATCGCCGCCACGGTGCTGACGGTCGCCGTCGCCGGAGCGTCGATGTGGGCGCTGCAATCGAAGGGGCGGCGGGGTTCCGTCGATCAGACCGAGCTGTACAACGTCAATCGTGTGGCGAAGGCGGACGACCTGGATCAGTTGCCGGCGGACTACTCGAAGTTGCCAACGAAGCCCGCCCCGGTGTCGGCGGCCAGCGTGCCGCAGCTCGGGCCGCCGTTGCCGGGCGATTGGGGCGCGGCCTCCGTCGCTCCGCTGCCGGCGGGCAGCGGTAATACGGGGCCATCGGCCGAGAGCATCGACCGACAGCGAGAGGCCGAGGAAGTCGCCCGTTCGTCGGTCTTCTTCCGTACCAGCAACATCACAGGCAAGACGGGCGCGGCGACGACGATTCCCCAAGTGCCGGCCATGCCGAATGCGTCGGCCGGACCGTTCAATCCGATGGGTGCCGGGCCAGCGTCCACGGCGGCGCAGCCCAACGATCCGACGGCGATCCAGAGCCGACAGGACCAAAAGGAAGCGTTCTTGACCAAAGGCGGCGACGCCGTCACCAGCAACACCGGCACCTTGCAGATACCGTCTTCGCCGTACACGGTGATGGCCGGCACGGTAATCCCGGCGGCGTTGGTGACGGGCATCAATTCCGACCTGCCAGGGCAGATCATCGCCGAGGTGACGCAGCCGGTGTACGACACGGCGACCGGCCGCTACCTGCTGATCCCGCAGGGCTCGCGCCTGATCGGTCGCTACGACAGCCAGGTGGCGTTTGGGCAGCGGCGTGTGCTGCTGGTCTGGCTGCGCCTGGTGTTGCCGGATACCTCGTCGATCACGCTGGACAAACTGCCCGGCATCGACCCGGCCGGCTACGCCGGCCTGGAGGATGGCGTGGACTGGCATTGGAGCCGCATCTTGGCCGGCGCGGCGCTGTCCACGATGCTCGGCGTCAGCTCCGAGTTGGCCGTCTCGAACGAGGGCAGCGTCAACGGCAACACAGTCGTCGCCTTGCGCAACAGTGCGCAGGACACGGCCAACCAGGTCGGCCAGGAGATCACTCGGCGCAACCTCAGCATTCAGCCGACGCTGACCGTGCGGCCGGGTTTCCCGCTGGACGTAATGGTGAACAAGGATCTAATGCTACGGCCGTATCAGCCGATGTTTTTCCAGCGAGGACCGATGCCATGAGTCCGTCCGCGAAGAAGTTGCGGCTCGGGCCGTTGCCCGGTACGCAGACGGTCAAATTGACGTTCTCGTGTCCCACAGGCCTCAAAGCCGACCTCGACCGCTATGCCGCGCTGCATGCGCAAATCTACGGTGAGGCGGTCGATGCAGCGACGTTGATCCCGCATATGCTTGAAGCCTTTATGGCGGGAGACCGAGGCTTCCGACGTTCGAGTAGTAGTAGCACACGCCGCAACGAAAAAGCCGCCTCTGTGTGAACAGGGGCGGCTTTGAATTGGTGCCCGAGGTCGGACTCGAACCGACAAGCCTTGCGGCGGAGGATTTTCTTCCCACTTCGGCTTTCGCCGCCGTCCTGCACGGGGCAGGGCGTTCGTGGTCTGGAGCACGCCTTCACCATAGCCTTTCGACCGTAGGTGCCCGCCGTCTGCTCTCTACACCTTCCCATACCTTTCGGCTTGGGCTTGGCTCGGCATTAGCTCGGACTTGCGTCCAGGGCCTTCACCGAGTTTGACGGGCTTCACCTCAAGGATTTCTCCAAGAGGGCTCAAATTTGGTCTGAGTCCTCTGCGTCTACCAATTCCACCACTCGGGCGTGACGCAATCTTACAGCACTACCTTCTACTACTCGCTTGGAACCAGTCTGCATCGCCCTGGCTCCTGTTTGGTTCCTGATGCGAAAAGTGTACTTTTCGATCAAGAGCCGATACTTCGTTCAATCCCTTGCCTGGTACAGCTTGGCGGACGATGAACACAAGCTAACCATAGGTAGAAGTACCTATTTTTGAGTCCGTCGCGTCTACCGGTTCCGCCACTTCGGCGCGGGGAAGGCGCGCAAGTATGCGCGAATCAATGCACCTGGTCGAGGCCGAGGCTGCGCTGGCCGCGTTCGTACCAGCGGTCGCCCAGCGGGCTGAACACCGAGCAGCAGGTCATTGCGCCGGAGTAGATGTGCAGGCTGACCGCGATGGCGTCGTCGCTGGGGTTGCGGATGGCGTGGTATTCGTGCGGCGGGATCAGGCTGCCGGCGGAGCCGGCGCCGGCCTGGATCGAGCCGACCGGCTGGAAGCGGAAGCGCGGCTCGGCGTGTTCCAGCAGTTCGTACTGCGTGATCTCGAGCTGGCCGTGCCACACGCCTTCCACGCACCACATGCCGGAGTGGTCGTGGATCGGCGTGCCCTGGCCCGGCCCCCAGGTCATCGCCACCACGCTGTAGCCGTGGCGCTCGCTGCGGTACAGCTCGCGGCGCGCGTAGTGGTCGCCGCAGGGCTCGAGCACGCAGGCAGGCAATTCCACCTCGCGGTTGCGGATCAGCCCGCACAGCGTGTGGCGCAGGGCATCGGTGATTTCGGCAACGGAACCCTGTTCGACGGCGGCGTCCAGCGCATCGACCAGGATGCGGTGGCCGGGGAAATCGAGAGCGAGCATGGCGGGCCTGCGTTTGCGGTCGCGGGCATTCTAGCAGCCGCTTGCGCAGGCGCCAGCCGCGTTCAGAGCTTGGCCATGAACGCGCCGATCGCCGCGCCGAAGCGCTCGATGTCGACCAGGAAGGCGTCGTGTCCCTGCGGGCTGTCCAGCGCGACGAAGTCGACGTCGGCGCCGGCCGCCTGCAGTTCGCGGGCGATCTGCTCCTGCTGCTGCAGCGGAAACAGGATGTCGGTTTCGACGCCGATCACCAGCGCGCGCTCGATGCGGATCCTGCGCAGGCCCGCGGCGATGCTGCCGTTGCCGTACTCGGTGACGTCGAACCAGTCGCTGGCGCGCGACAGGTACAGGTAGCAGTTCGGATCGAAGCTGCGCGCGAAGCGGCGCGCGTGGCCTTCGAGGTAGGACTCGATCTGGAACTCGGCGCCGAACGGCTCTTCCTCGCGCTTGTCCGGCTCCAGGCGGATGCGGCCGAAGCGGCCGCTCCACTCGATCGCCGAGCGATAGGTGATCACGCCGAGCTTGCGCGCGATGTGCATGCCCGTCTCGGGGTAGTGCGCGTCGTCGTAGCGGCCCTCGTTCCAGTTCGGATCGAGGCGGATCGCCTCGCGCTGCAGCGAGCGGATCGCGATCGCGAACGGTTGCGCCAGCGGCGCGGTGGAAATGCTGATGTGCGCGCGCACGCTGCCCGGGTGGTGCAGCATGTAGCCGAGCGCGCTCATGCCGCCCATCGAGCAGCCGACCAGGCAGGCGAGGCGCTCGATGCCGAGCCCGCGCGCGAGTTCGTAGGCGGCATTGCCGACGTCTTCCAGGGCGAGTTCCGGGAAGTCCAGCCGGTACGGTTCGCCGGTGGCCGGATCGATCGAGGCCGGGCCGGTCGAGCCCTTGCAACTGCCCAGCGAATTCACGCAGATCACGTGGAAGCGGTCGGTGTCGATCGCCTTGCCGGGGCCGACGATCCCCTCCCACCAGCCCGCGCTCGGGTCGTCGCGGTTGGAGGCGGCGTGCGCGCTCGGCGAGAGGCCGGTGAGGATCAGCACGGCGTTGTCGCGCGCCTCGTTCAATTCGCCCCAGGTCTCGTAGGCGAGGCGGGCGCCGTGCAGTTCGCCGCCGCGTTTCATGCGGAACGGCGAGGGCAGGTCGAAGTAACGCCGGGCGTCGGCCATGCGGGCTCCATGCTTTCTTCGCGGCGCGCGGCGCCGACAAAACCGCAACTATACTGAAAGCGCCGCCATCGCTGCCAAACCGCCCCGATGTACGCCAACTCCCGCACGGTCGCCAGCGTCCAGCAGGCGCCGCATCCGCGCCTCGCGGCGAGCGTGCGCAGGCACCTCGAAACCGACTGGCGCCGCCCGCCCGCCGCGCACAGCGTGCAGGCCTTCGACGCGCTGCGCGCGTGCATCGAAGCCGCGCCGCGGCCGCTGGTACTGGACGCCGGCTGCGGCACCGGCGCCTCGACGCTGCGGCTGGCCGAGCTGCATGCCGACTGCTGGGTGATCGGCGTGGACAAATCGGCGGCGCGGCTGGCGGCCGGCGCGCGCGCGCTGGCGACGGCGGGCGCGCCGCGCAACGCGCTGCTGGTGCGCGCCGAGCTGGCCGACTTCTGGCGGCTGGCGCACGCCGCGGGCTGGCGCCTGCGGCGTCAATACCTGCTGTACCCGAACCCGTGGCCGAAGCCGGCGCAGCTCGCGCGCCGCTGGCACGCGCATCCCGCCTTCGCCGCGTTGCTGGCGCTGGGCGGCATGCTGGAGCTGCGCTGCAACTGGCGCGTCTACGCCGACGAGTTCGCCCGGGCGCTGGACGTCGCCGGCATCGCGGCGAATGTGGAAGCGTTCGTGCCGGCCGGACCGCTCACGCCGTTCGAACGCAAGTACGCCGCATCGGGGCACGCGCTGTGGCGCGTCGGCGCACGGCTCGACACGAACACCGTCGCCGAAGGGTAGGAGCCTGCGTGCAGGCGACTCGCCGCGCCGTTTGCGGGGGGAGGACGCGCTCAGGGCCGCGCGCGGTCGATCACCAGCGCGATCGGCGTGCGCGTCTTCACGTCGACCTGTGCCGGCGCGGCTTCGAGATCGCCGGCCTGCGGCGTCGCCTCGCCGCTCTTCGAGAGGCGCGCGGCGACCAGCACCTGCGGGAACGCGGACAGCGTGAATTGCGGCGTCATGCCCATGCCGTCGGTCAGCGTGACCGTGGCCGGCAGGTCGGCGGCGCGCAGCTTCGCCACCGCCAGCGGCATCGGCGGGCCGGAGGCGGCGCGTGCGTAGACGAACAGGGTGTCGTCGGGTGCGACTTTCGCCGCCAGCGCCGGATCGAGGCGCACCTGCACGGTCAGCCGTGGGCCGGCGGCCGCAGCGGCGGCGACGATCTGCGCGGCGGCGCGCTCGGCGTCGGCCTCCGGTTGGCCGCCGGCGCGCGCCTCGGCCAGCGCGATCTGGCCGGCGACGGCGGCGGCGACGTTGGAGCCTTGCGGCAGCAGCGGCAACAGGCGCTTCCAGATCGCCGCGGCTTCGGCGAAGCGGTCGGCCTGGAATTCGCCGACGCCGAGCAGCCACAGGCCGCGCTGATGGTCGGGCTCGGCCGCGACCGCGCGCCGCAGCAGCGTCAGCGTATCGCCCTCGATGCGGTGGTCCGGCCGCGCCAGCGAGTCCGCCTCGGCGTAGGCGACCATCACGTCGGGCTGGCCGGGCGCCAGCTTCAGCGCGCGGGCGAGGGCGTCGCGCGCCTCGGCGGGGCGCTTCATCGATTCGTAGGCCTGGCCCAGCAGCAGCCAGCCCTGCAGGTCGTCGGGCGCCTGCTCCAGCTTGGCGCGCAAGGCGGCGACCGCGTCGTCGAGGTTCATCGGCGCCGGTCGGCGCGCGGCGGGGTCGAGCGCGCGCGGCGTGCCGACCAGCGTGTACAGGCCGAGCGTCGCCGCCGGCAGCACGAACGCCAGCGTCAGGCCGAGCGCGAACGGCCCGCGTGCGCGGCCGGCGGCGCGGCCGCGGCGCAGCATCGGCAGCAGCACGAAGGCCAGCGCAACGGCGATCATCGCCGCCGCGGCGATCAGGAACACGAGGGTCACCATTCTTCCTCCGCGGCCGGCGCTTCGGCCGTACCGCTCTTGCCGCGCCGGCGCACGGTCAACACCACGACCGCGGCGCCGCCCAGCAGCACCAGCGCCGGGCCGAACCACAGCAGCACGGTGGACGCCCTCAGCGGCGGGTCGTACAGCACGAAGTCGGAGTAGCGCGCGACCAGATACTGCTTGATCTCGTCGTCCGACTTGCCCTGCTGCATCAATTGGAACACCTCGTGGCGCAGATCCTTGGCGAGGTCCGCGTTGGAGTCGTTCAGGCTTTCGTTCTGGCAGACCAGGCAACGCAACTGGCTGGTCAGGTGCTGGAAGCGCTCGCGCTGCTGCGCGTCCTTGAACGGCAGCGGATCGATCGCGAACGCGGACGCGCTGACCAGCAGCGCGGCCAGGAGCAGGCCGATGCGCAGCGCACGCTTCACGGCGCGCCCCCGGCCAGCGCGCGTACGCGCGGCTCGATCTGCTCGGCGATCACCTGCGGCGTGAGCGCGCCGATGCGCTTGTAGCGGATCACGCCCTGCGCGTCGATCAGGAACGTTTCCGGCGCGCCGTACACGCCAAAGTCGATCGCGGTGCGGCCGTCGCGGTCGGCGATCACCAGGCCGTACGGATTGCCGAACTGCGCCAGCCAGCGCTGCGCGTCGGCCGGTTCGTCCTTGTAGTTGTAGCCGACCAGGGCCACGCCGAGCCTCTGCGCCTCGGCCATCAGCACCGGATGCTCGTCGCGGCAGGCGAAGCACCAGCTTGCGAACACGTTGAGCAGATACGGCTTGCCCAGCATCGAGGCCTTGCTGACGCGCTGCGCCGGATCGCCCAGCACGGGCAGGTCGAACGCGGGCGCCGGCTTGCCGATCAGCGGCGAGGGCACTTCGCGCGGGTCGTGGTGCGCGTTCCACCAGATGCCGAAGCCGAACAGGCCGACCAGCGCGAGGAAGATCGCGAGCGGCAGCGCGCGGCTCATGCGGCGGACTCCGCGGGCGCAGATGTGACGGCGGGCGCCGGCTGCGGCGCGCGCTGCGCGCGGAAGCGGCGGTCGGCGGCGGCGAGGAAGCCGCCCAGCATCATCAGCAGGCCGCCGCTCCAGATCCAGCGCACGAACGGCTTGTCGTACACGCGCAGCGCCCACGCGCCGCCGCTGCCGAGCGGCTCGCCCAGCGCCACGTACAGGTCACGCACGGCGCCGGGGCGGATCGCCGCCTCGGTCTGCACCTGGCCGCGCGTGTAGGTGCGCTTCTGCGGATGCAGCACCGTCACCGGCGCGCCGTGGTCGAACACGCTGACCGTGCCTTGCTGGGCGAGCCAGTTCGGGCCCTTGATCTCCTGCACGCCGTCGAAGCGGAAGTCGTAGGCGCCGACGCGCACCGACTCGCCCGGCGCCAGGCGCACGTCGCGCTCGAC
The DNA here is from genome assembly GCF_039680435.1 of Mizugakiibacter sp. Lineage (NCBI taxonomy): Bacteria > Pseudomonadati > Pseudomonadota > Gammaproteobacteria > Lysobacterales > Rhodanobacteraceae > Mizugakiibacter > Mizugakiibacter sp. The sequence continues at coordinate 17,233 of NZ_JBDKSX010000103.1, forward strand.
GCTGAGCGCGGTGGTCAGCAGCGCGCCGGCGAGGAACACGCCGACGCCGGTGTGCGCCAGCAGCATGCCGGCCAGTTCGGCCGGATAGCGCCGTCCCGCCGGCGCCTCGTGCCAGCGTTTGCGCGCGTACAGCACGACGCCGCTCAGCACCCACACCGTGGCGACTGCGCCGAGCAGTGCGCGGAACTCGTGCGAGCCGCGCCAGGCGAGGAAGCCGAGCGTGCCGCCGAGCACGGCCGCGGCGAGCGCGACGATCCGCAGCACGCGTCCCAGCTCGCCCGCGTCGGCGCGGCCCCAGCGCGCGAACGGTCCGAACGGCAGCAGGAACAGCGCCGGCGCCATCAGCAGCATGAACAGGAAGCCGAAGTAGGGCGGGCCCACCGAAATGCGGCCGAGCCCCAGCGCATCGCCGATCAGCGGGTACAGCGTGCCGAGCAGCACCATCGCCGCGCAGGCGGCGAACATCAGGTTGGCGACCAGGATCAGCGTCTCGCGCGACAGCGTCGCGAATGCCTTGCCGGCGGCGACCTTGGGCGCGCGCAGGCTGTAGATCAGCAGCGATCCACCGACCACCGCGGTGAGGAAACCGAGGATGAAGATGCCGCGCCTGGGGTCGCTGGCGAAGGCGTGCACGGAGGTCAGCACGCCCGAGCGCACCAGGAAGGTGCCGAGCAGCGACAGCGCGAAGGCGAAGATCGCCAGCAGCAGCGTCCACGCGCGCAGCGTGCCGCGCTTTTCCGTGACTGCCTGCGCGTGGATCAGCGCGGCGCCGACCAGCCACGGCATGAACGACGCGTTCTCCACCGGATCCCAGAACCACCAGCCGCCCCAGCCGAGTTCGGCGTACGCCCACCAGCTGCCGACCACGATGCCGAGCGTGAGAAAGCCCCAGGCGACGTTGGTCCACGGTCGCGCCCAGCGCACCCAGGCGTTGTCCATCTCGCCGCCGAGCAGGCTGGCGATGGCGATCGCGAACGCGATCGAGAAGCCGACGTAGCCCATGTACAGCATCGGCGGATGCGAGATCATCCCCGGATCCTGCAACAGCGGATTCAGATCCGCGCCGTCGGCCGGCATCGGCAGCAGCCGGGTGAACGGATTGGAGGTGAGCAGGATGAACAGCAGGAAGCCCACGCTGATGAAGCCGAGCACGCCCAGCGCGCGCGCCGCGAACGGCTCCGGCAGGTGGCGGCTGAACGCGGCGAACGCGACCGTCCACACATTGAGCAGCAGGATCCACAGCAGCAGCGAGCCTTCGTGCGCGCCCCACACCGCGACGAAGCGGTAGTACCAGGGCAGCGCGAGGTTGGCGTTGTCGGCGACGTACGCCACCGAGAAGTCGAAGCTGAGGAACGCGTAGGCGAGCACGCCGAACGCCAGCGCCACGAACACCGCCTGGCCGGCCGCAGCCGGGCGCGCCACCGCCATCAGCGTGGCGTTGCCGCGCCAGGCGCCGAGCAGTGGCAGCACGCACTGCAGCGTGGCCATCAGCAGGGCGAGGATCAGCGCGAGTTGGCCGAGTTCGGGGATCATGGCGTCGGCTCCTGCGCGGCGGCGCCGACGTGGTGCTTGGCGTGCGCCTTGCCCATGGCCTCGGCCAGCTCCTTCGGCATGTAGTTCTCGTCGTGCTTGGCCAGCACTTCGGTGGCGACGAAGCGGCCGCCGTCCATGTGGCCGGTGGCGATCACCGCCTGGTTCTCGCGGAACAGGTCGGGCAGGATGCCGGTGTACTCGACCGGCAGGTCGTGGTCGCCGTCGGTGACGGCGAAATCGACCCTGAGCGAGTGCGCATCGCGTTGCAGCGAGCCGCTCTTGACCATGCCGCCGAGGCGGAACGTCTTGTAGTCGGCGCCCTGGCCGGACAGCACCTGGCTCGGGGTCAGCAGGTAGTTCATGTTCTGCTGCAGCGCGTAGACGGTCAGCGCCGCGGCGATGCCGACGGCGGCGACGATCAGCAGCACCAGGGTCATGCGGCGCTTGCGGGTCGGATTCATGCGGAGGCTCCCTTGCGCACGCTTTGACGCGCCAGGCGTGCGCGCAGTTCCCGCAGCGCGCGGCGGCGGCGCAGCGCGGGCGCGGCGTAATCCCAGGCCAGCACGGCGAAGAACACCGCGTAGGCCGGCCACACGTAGGCGGCGTAGCCGCCCATGGCGAGGAAATCGGTCATGGCCGGCTCCCTTCCGGCTGCGCCAGCGCGCGCACCCAGTCCTTGCCGCCTTCCTGCGCCAGCAGGGCGACGCGCGCGCGGCCGAGCAGGCTGGCGCCGAAATAGAGCTTGGTCGCCAGCGCCATCGCCAGCAGCGGCCACAGCATCGACGGCGCGATGTGCGAGGGGCCGAGGATGCGTACGGTCGAGCCCTGGTGCAGCGTGTTCCACCACTGTACCGAGACGTGCACGATCGGCAGGTTGATGATGCCGATCAGCGCGAGGAACGCCGCGGCGCGCGCGGCCTTGCGGCGGTCCTCGATCGCGTAGTAAAGCCCGATCACGCCGAGATAGAGGAACAGCAGCACCAGCTCCGAGGTGAGCCGCGCATCCCAGGTCCACCAGGTGCCCCACATCGGCTTGCCCCACAGCGAGCCGGTGACCAGCGTGATGAAGGTGAATGCGGCGCCGATCGGCGCGCATTCCATCGCCACGATCTCGGCCAGCTTGATGCGCCACACCAGCGCGACGAAGCCGGCCGCCGCCATGCAGGCGTAGATGAACAGGCCCATCCACGCCGACGGCACGTGGATGAAGATGATGCGGTAGGCGTCGCCCTGCTGGTAGTCGGCCGGCGCCAGCACCAGCCCGCCGTACAGGCCGATGGCGCCGGCCAGCAGCGCGGCTGCCAGCAGCCAGGGGCGCACGGCGCCGGCGAAGCGGTAGAAGGTCGGCGGCGAGCCGAGCTTGTGCAACCACAGGGTGAGCGTGTTCATGCGTCGAGAGCGATCCTGAGGGCGGCCGCGCAGGCCAGCGGCGCCAGCACCAGAGCCAGGACCAGCGCGGCGCCCAGCCAGAGCAGTGGCGCGAGATGGGGCAGCCCGGCCTCGGCCGCGGACACCGCGCCGGCGGCGAAGATCACCACCGGCACCGTCAGCGGCAGCAGCATCAGGGCCAGAAGCATACCAGAGCGGTGCGTGCCGGCCGTCAGCGCGACCAGCACCGCGCCGAGCAGGCTGAGCAGCGGCGTGCCCAGCAGCAACGCCGCCAGCAGCACCGGCTGCGCCGGCGCGGGCAGGTGCAGCATCATCGCCAGCAGCGGCGCGATCACGATCAGCGGCAGCGCGGTGGTCAGCCAGTGCGCGAGGATCTTCATGCCGAGCAGCAGCGCCAGCGGCTGCGGCGCCAGCAGCAGCAGTTCCAGGCTGCCGTCCTCGAGGTCGGGGCGGAACAGCGCGTCGAACGCCAGCAGCATCGCCAGCAGCACGGTCAGCAGCACGACGCCGGCGGCGATGCGCGCCAGCAGCGCGTCCTCGGGGCCGAGCGCGAACGGGAACAGCGTCGCCACGATCAGCGCGTACAGCACCGGGAACGCGGCGTCGCCGCGGCGTCGCCAGGCCAGCAGCAGGTCGCGGCGCAGCACCGCGGTGCAGGCGGCGGCGGTCGAGCCCGGCCTCATGCGTTGAGCTCCAGGCGCAGGTGGCGCGTCGACGGATCGGTGAAGCTGACCGCGCCGTGGCTGGTCACCAGCGCCGCGCCGCCGCGCGCCGCATGCGCGGCCAGCAGGCGATTGACCAGCGCGATGCCGTGGCGGTCGAGATTGGCGAACGGTTCGTCGAGCAGCCACAGATCGGCCGGCGCCAGCAGCAGGCGCGCCAGCGCGGCGCGCTTCTTCTGCCCGGCCGAGAGGCGCCGCACCGGCTCGTCGGCGTAGCCGGCCAGGCCGACTTCGTCCAGCGCCGCCGCGGGCGCGAGGCCCTCGCGCTGTCCGTACAGGGCGACGAAGTGGCGCAGGTTCTCGGCGGCGGACAGGTCCAGCTTGAGGCCGAGCTGGTGGCCGAGGAACAGCGCGCGGCCGGCAAGGCTTTCGCGACGCAGCGGCGCCTCGTCGAAGCGCAGTTCGCCCGCGCTCGCCGGCATCAGGCCGGCCAGCACGCGCAGCAGGGTGGTCTTGCCGGATCCGTTGTCGCCTTCGACCAGCAGCGTTTCGCCGCGCGCCAGCGCGAAGTCGAGCGGCCCGAACACGGGCTCGTCGTTGCGCGCGAACGCCAGGCCCTGCGCATGCAGCAGGGCGGCGGTAGGAGGGGAGGTGGTCATCGTGGATGGAGCTCCGGCCAGGCATTGTCCCAGCGGGGCCGCAGGCTGTCCATGCGGTCGCGCGCCGCATGGGCGGGCGTAAAGGAACCCGCTGCGCGACGTTGCCCGGCGGACTCGTGCGGATGCCTTCTAGGGTTCGTGCAGTTCGGCGCGGCCGGTGCCGCGGCCACGCACGATCGCGGCCTGGGCAAAGCGCGTGGCGAGCGCGTCGAGCGTCGCGAAATCGAGGCCGAGCAGGAACAGGCTGGGCTCGCGCCAGCCGTCGGCGCCGACGCCGGCGCCGGCACGCACGCGCGCGCCGAGCGCGCTGGCCGCATCCAGCAGCGCCCGTTGCGCCGCACGGTTGATCGCGCGGCCGCGCGGCTGCCCGTGCGGGTTCCACGCGGTGACGTAGCCCCACGGCTCGTCGTCTTCGCGCAGCAGCGGATGCAGCGCGGCCGGCAGCGGCGCGCCGATGCGGATCGCCGCATGGCCGCCCTGCGGCAGGCGCACGCGATACTGCGTGGCGCGCCAGGCGCGGCGCAGGTCGTCAGGTACAGGCATCGGCGGGTAGCGGCGGCAGCGTCGCGCGCAGGTGCGACGCGGCAGCGTCGAGGTCCAGCGCTTCGAGCCCGGCGCGGCCGCGCAGCAGCTCCTCGAGCAGCGCGTCCTGCGCGCGGCCGCGCTCGCGCGCGTAGGCGTACGGCACGCGGGTGAAGCTGACCAGGCGGTAGCGCGACTTGTAGTGCCGCGGCGCGCGCGCGGTCAGCGCCTCGCCCAGTGCCCGCTTCAGCAGGTAGTGCGGATCGGCCACCGCGTCGCGCATCTCGATGTAGTTCTCGATCGCCATCGCCGCGATCGCCTCGGCGTTGGGGCGGCGGCGGCGCTCGAATTCGGCGAACACCGCGGCGGGATCGCCCGGCTGCGCATCGAGCAGCGGGGCGAGTTCGGCGGCGTCCTCGAAGCCGGCGTTCATGCCCTGGCCGTGGAACGGCACGATCGCGTGCGCGGCGTCGCCGAGCAGCAGCGCGCGGCCGTCGAGGTGCCAGCGGTCGAGGTACAGCGTCGCCAGCACGCCGACCGGGTGCGCGTCGTAGTCGGCGGCGAAGCGCGGCATCAGCGCCAGCGCGTCGGCGAAGTCGTCGCGGAAGAACATCGTCGCCGCGGCCGCGTCCGGCACCGTGGCGAAGCTGGGATGCGCGCCTGCGTTGGGCAGGAACAGGGTGACGGTGAAGCTGCCCTCGGCGTTGGGCAGGGCGATGCACATGTAGCCGCCGCGCGGCCAGATGTGCAGCGCATTAGGCTCCAGCGCGAAGCGTTCGCCGTGCGCACGTGCCGCCGCCAGCGCCGGTGCCAGCGCGCCGGCCGGGAAATCGGCGAGCGGCGGGATTTCCAGTTCCTTGTAGCCGTGTCCCAGCGGCTCGATGCGCTCGCCGAGCGGCGTGGCGCGGTCGATGGCCGCGCGCAGCGCGGAACCGGCGCCGTCCGCGCCGAGCAGCAGGCCGGCGGCGTGCGCGCGGCGTGCGCCGCCGCCGTCTTCAAGGTCGATCGTGCCGGCGGTGAAATCGGCGGACGCCAGCCGCTGGCCGAAATGGATGCGCGCGCCGGCGCGCTCGGCGGCGTCCAGCAGCAGCATGTTCAGCCCGCCGCGCGACACCGACCAGATCACCTCGCGGTCGTCGACGCCGTAGCGCTGCAGGTTGGTGCGGCCGTCGCGGTCGTGCACCATGCGCCCGCGCATCATCACCGCCTGCTGCATCACCGCTTCGGCAAGCCCGGCCTGGCGCAGCGCGTGCAGGCCGCGCTCGGCCAGCGCGAGATTGATCGAGCGGCCGCCGGCGAATCCGGCGACGCGCGGGTCGGGGCGGCGCTCGAACACCTCGACGCGGAAGCCGCGTTGCGCCAGCAGCGTCGCCAACAGGCCGCCGACCAGGCCGGCGCCGATCAGGGTGATCTCGGGTCGTTTCATCCGCGCTCGTTCGCTGCGAAGGGGTGCGCGCACTCTCGGCAAGCGCGCCGGGATTTGCAATCCCCGACGGCGCGCGGGAGGGGGCGATGTGCGCGTCGCATCGCGTTCGTGGTTGTCTTTGCCGGCGTGTGCAGCAGCCGCATGGACGAGCGCGCTGCGTTCAATACCGACGGCATGATCGCAATGTATAAAATATCATTTATGAGCAATAAATATAATTTGAAATATGTATTCTTAACATGTTGATTTGATTAATGAATGTTCGCGGAACGAGCGGTGCGAGGCGGTCACGTTTTCGGCCTGGCCGGAGCGCGAATGCGACGGGGTTCGCAAATCGCGTGCGAATTGCCGCGATAAGGTTCGCGTCCCCTGTAGTTGCAGTACCGAAGGTGACGCGTGATGCATTCAAGAAAGCTTCTCCCGATGGCGCTCGCAGTCGGGTTGCTGGCCGGCACGGTCAGCATGCCGACGTTCTCCCAAACCGCTTCCGGCTCGGCCGGCCCGTGCGCGACGTTCTACGCGTCGGGCTTCCAGCTCCCGCAAGGCCAGATCGACGCGACCGTGCCGAACGTGGCGCGGCCGGCGAAGGGCGTAGTAACGAAGGACCCGGTGTTCGGCACCTGCGTGGTGCGCGCCACGGCGCACGACACCGAGGTGCAGCGCGCCTTCGAGCGCAACGACTACTCGCGCCGCGAGCCGTTCAACGCGGACATGAGCTACTTCT
>NZ_JBDKSX010000104.1:0-27353 GCF_039680435.1 Mizugakiibacter sp.
GTTCTACATCGACGATCCCAGGACCACGCCGCCCACCACCGTCGTCGGCGTGGTCGATCGCCTGCAGGAGCCCTGGGTTGACTCCAAGGAAATCGAATACTCGGTGCTGCGGCCGCAGCATCTGCCGTACGGCAACTCGTCGACCTACCTGGTGCGCGCCGAGCCGGGGCGCCGCGACGAGGTGATGAAGCAGGTCGAGGACAAGCTCGCCGCGGCCAATCCGAGCCGAATCGTGCGCGGCTTGAAGAGCGTCGAGAGCGTGCGCGCCGAAGCCTACGCCGCGGATCGCGCGATGGCGCTGATCCTCGGCGCGGTGATCGTGGCGCTGCTGACCATCACCGCGCTCGGCATCGTCGGCATGGCCAGCTTCTGGGTCACCCAGCGCACCAAGCAGATCGGCACGCGGCGCGCGCTGGGCGCCACCCAGTTCGACATCCTGCGCTACTTCCTGACCGAGAACTTCCTGATCACCACCCTCGGCCTGCTCGTCGGCGCGGTGCTGACCTACGCCTTCAACGTCTGGCTGATGACCCACTACGAGTCGCCGCGCCTGCCGTGGCACTACGTGCCGGTGGGCTTCCTGTGCCTGTGGGCGCTGGGCCAGATTGCCGTGCTGGGACCGGCCACGCGTGCTTCGCGGGTGCCGCCGGCGGTGGCGACACGCAGCGTCTGAACCGCCGGCGCGGGCCGTGCCTTCCGGCCCGCGCCGGGCGCCATGATTGCCGTCAGAATGCAGTGCCCGCGTGCGTCGCAACGGCGGCGCGCACATCCACCCACACAGCGAGAGCCGCCATGCCGCATCCGCTATCGAAGTCCCTGGCCCTGTTCCTCGCCGCCGCGCTGGCCGCCGCGGTGGGCGCGCCCGCCGCGCGCGCGGCCGGCGACGCCGCCACGCGCACCGGGGCGCTGAACGCGCTGCTGGCCGAGCAATGGCAGTGGCAGTTGCAGCAGTCGCCCGAGTTCGCCAGCGCGATCGGCGACTACCGCTACAACGACCGCTGGAGCGACATCTCGCTGGCGCACGTCGCCATGCAGAAGCAGGACACCGAGCGCTTCCTCGCGCGCTTCAGGTCGATCGACACCACCGGCTTCGCCGAACAGGATCGGCTCAACCAGCAACTGATGGTGCGCCAGTTGCAGGACAGCCTGCGCGCGATCGCCCTGAAGACCTACGAGATGCCGCTCGACCAGTTCACCGGCGTGCACCTGCAACTGGCGCAGTTCGTCGCCATCCTGCCGTTCGACAGCACCAGGCACTACGAGGACTACGTCGCACGCCTCGACCAGGTGCCGGCGCTGTTCGACCAGTTGATCGGGGTGCTGAAGCAGGGCGAGAAGGACGGCCTGATGCCGCCGAAGTTCCTGCTGGAAAAAGTGGTGACGCAGTGCCGCGCGATCGCCGCACCGGCGGGCGAGGCCAGCGCGTTCGGCCAGCCGGTGGCGAAGTTTCCCGACGGCGTGCCCGTCGCCGACCGCGCGCGCCTGCACGACGCGGTGATCGAGGCGGTCGACGGCAAGGTGCGTCCGGCCTACCTCAAGCTCGCCGACTTCGTCGAGAAGGAATACGCGCCGAAGGGCCGCGCCGGCCTCGGCCTGTGGGCGCTGCCCGACGGCGGGAAGCGCTACCGCTTCGCCATCGAGCAGATGACCACCACCGACCTGGCGCCGGCGAAGATCCACGCGCTGGGCCTGTCCGAGGTGGCGCGCATCGAGGCCGAGCAGGACGCGATCGCGAAGAAGCTCGGCTACAAGGATCTCGCGGCGTTCCGCGCCGGGCTGAAGACCGATCCGAAGATCCGCCCGACCTCGCGCGAGCAGATCCTCGACCTCTACCGCAAGTACATCGCGCAGATGGAGCCGAAGCTGCCGCAGCTGTTCGGCCTGCTGCCCAAGGCCAAGCTCGAGGTGCTGCCGGTGGAGACGTTCCGCGAGAAGGAGGCCTCGGCGGCGCAGTACACCACCGGCACGCCCGACGGCTCGCGCCCGGGCAAGGTGTGGGTGAACACCGGCGACTTCGAGCACCGCAACCTGCTCGAGATCGAGTCCACCGCCTACCACGAGGGCGTGCCGGGCCACCACATGCAGCTTTCGATCGCGCAGGAGCTGCCGAGCCTGCCGCCGTTCCGCCAGCAGGCCGGCTACACCGCCTACGTGGAAGGCTGGGCGCTGTACTCCGAGCGGCTGGGCAAGGAGGTCGGCTTCTACACCGATCCCTACAGCGACTACGGCCGCCTGTGCGACGAGCTGCTGCGCGCCGACCGCCTGGTGCTCGACACCGGCGTGCATGCGATGCGCTGGACGCGCGAGCAGATGGTCGACTACTTCCGCACGCACTCCTGCGAAACCGAGCCGGACATCCAGGCCGAAACCGACCGCTACATCGCCTGGCCGGCGCAGGCGCTGGCCTACAAGCTCGGCCAGATGAAGTTCCTCGAACTGCGCGCGCGTGCGCGGAAGGAACTCGGCGACAAGTTCGACATCCGCGCCTTCCACGACGAGATGCTCGACGGCGGCGCGTTGCCGCTGGACGTGCTGGACGCGCGCACCAACGCCTGGATCGCCGCGGTGAAGGCCGGCAAGGCGCGGGCGCACCCGGCGGCGGCCAGGTAGCCGGGGGCGCGGGGTCGCGGGCTTTTTCCCCATGCGTTCCGCCCGGGGGCGACGGGCCGCATGCCCGCTGTGCCGACGCGTTCCGGAGCGGCGCGGGCGGGGACGCGCCAGCCGCCTTGATGGGCGCTGTGCGAGCGGATACGTTGCAACCCTCCGGCATGGCCTCGCATCCATGCCGATATGCGTGAGAGAAAGATGCGCACTGTCCTGGTGATCGACGACAACCCCGCGGTCGGCACCGCGCTGGAAGTGCTGTTCGGCCTCAGCGAGATCCGCACCCTGCGCGCGCTGACGCCGCAGCAGGGGCTGGACGCGCTCGCGCGCGAGGACGTCGACCTGGTCGTGCAGGACATGAACTTCAGCGCCGACACCACCTCCGGCGAGGAGGGCGTGGCGCTGTTCCGCGCGATCCGCGCCGCGCACCCGGACCTGCCGATCATCCTGCTGACCGCGTGGACGCATCTGGAGACCGCGGTGGAGCTGGTCAAGGCAGGCGCCGCCGACTATCTCGGCAAGCCGTGGGACGATCCCAAGCTGCTGGCCACGGTCGAGAACCTGCTGGAGCTGTCCGAGGCCACGCGCGAGGTCAGCCGCGTGCGCGCCGAGCGGCAGCGTGCGCGCCGCGACCTGGAAGCGCGCTACGACCTGCGCGGCCTGGTGTTCGCCGCGCCGGCGACGCAGCGCGTGGTCGAACTGGCCTGCCAGGTGGCGCGCGCCGATGTGCCGGTGCTGATCACCGGACCGAACGGCGCCGGCAAGGAGCGCATCGCCGAGATCGTGCACGCCAACTCCGGCCTGCGCGGGCCGTTCGTCGCGGTCAACTGCGGCGCGCTGCCGGCCGAGCTGATCGAGGCCGAGCTGTTCGGCGCCGAGCAGGGCGCCTACACCGGCGCGCAGCGCGCGCGCGAAGGGCGCTTCGAGCTGGCCGACGGCGGCACCCTGGTCCTCGACGAGATCGGCAACCTGCCGCCGGCCGGGCAGATGAAGCTGCTGCGCGTGCTGGAGACCGGGCAGTTCGAGCGGCTCGGTTCCAGCCGCACGCGCAGCGTCAAGGTGCGCGTGGTCAGCGCCACCAACGCCGACCTGCCGGCGATGATCCGCGAAGGCCGCTTCCGCGAGGATCTCTACTACCGCTTGAACGTGATCGAGCTGCGCGTGCCGCCGCTGGCCGAGCGGCCCGAGGACGTGCTGCCGCTGGCCGAGCATTTCCTCGCCGGCCGCGCGCGGCTCGACGCCGGCGCGCGCGCGGCGTTGCAGGCGCACGCCTGGCCGGGCAACGTGCGCGAGCTGAAGAACGCCATCGAGCGCGCGCTGCTGCTGAAGCAGGGCGACGCGCTGGGCGCGCACGATCTCGGCCTCGCCGCGGTGGCGCCGCGCGCATCCGCGCGCCTGGCGCCCGAGCAGGAGCCCGACCGCGCTACCATCGAGGCCGCGCTGCGCCGCTGCCGTGGCGTGATCAGCCAGGCGGCGGCCGAGCTGGGCCTGAGCCGGCAGGCGCTGTACCGGCGGATGGACAAGCTGGGCGTCGCGGCCGGCGCGGATTCCGCCTGAGCCGACGCCCCGCGAGGGAGGCGGATGCGGCCGACATCGCTGGAAGGCAAGCTGGCGCTGCTGCTGGCGCTGGTCGCGCTGGTCGCGGCCGCGCTCGCCGCCTACATCGCGCGCGCGTTCGACAGCACCTCTGCGGGCGTCCTCTTCGCCATCGCGTTGCTGGCGCTGCCGCTGCTGTGGGTCGCACGCCTGGGCGCGCTGCCGGTGACCGCGCTGCTGCGCGCGCTGGCCGGCAGCGTCAGTGCGTTCCGCGACGGCGACTTCAGCATCTCGCTGCACAACGAGCGCCGCGACGAGCTGGGCGACCTGGTCGCCGCGCACAACGAGCTGGGTCGCGTGCTGCGCGAGGAGCGCCAGCACCTGTTCCAGCGCGAGCTGCTGCTCGACACCATCGTGCAGCACACGCCGACGGCGCTGCTGCTGGTCGAGCCGGGCGGGCGCATCGTCTACGCCAACGTCGCCGCGCGCCAACTGCTCAACGACGGCCGCGCGCTGGCCGGCGAGCGCTTCGAGGCGGTCGTCGCCGCCGGCCCGCCGGCGCTGGCGCAGGCGCTGGCGCGCGAGAGCGACAGCCTGTTCACCGTCGCCATCGACGGCGAGGACGAAACCTTCCACGTCACCCAGCGCGAGTTCAAGCTGCAGGGACGCCGGCACCGGCTGGTGCTGCTGCGCCGATTGACCCGCGAGCTGGCGCGCCAGGAAGTGGCGACCTGGAAGAAGGTGATCCGCGTGATCAGCCACGAGCTGAACAACTCGCTGGCGCCGATCCGCTCGCTGGCGCATTCCGGGCGCGAACTGGCGCGCAAGGGCGAGCTGGCGCGGCTGACCACCGCGTTCGATACCATCGAGGAGCGCACGCGCCACCTCGAAGGCTTCATCCAGGGCTACGCGCGCTTCGCCAGGCTGCCGCAGCCGCGCATCGAGGCGGTGGCGTGGCGCGACCTGCTCGACGGCCTCGGCCACCACTATCCGTTCCGCCTCGTCGGCGACCTGCCGCAGCCGCCGCTGCGCGCCGACCGCGCGCAGCTCGAGCAGGTGCTGATCAACCTGCTGAAGAACGCGCACGAGGCGGGCGGGCCTGCCGATGCGGTCGAGATGGCGGTGCTCGACCACGGCCAGGACTGGCGCATCGAGGTGCGCGATCGCGGCGCGGGCATGAGCGAGACCGTGCTCGCCCACGCGCTGCTGCCGTTCTACTCGACCAAGCGCAGCGGCAGCGGGCTCGGCCTGGCGCTGGCGCGCGAGATCGCCGAGGCGCATGGCGGCCGCATCGCGCTGGCCAATCGCGAGGGCGGCGGCCTGCGGGTCGCGCTGTCCCTGCCGAAGCATCCGCACGCCTGAAACCGCGATTGCCTATACTCGACCGCTGCATCCACCGATAGGGAGGGGAACATGCCGGGTCTATTCGCTCTGGTGCTGGTCGTGGTGGCGGTGATCGTGCTGGCCAAGCTGGTGCGCATCGTGCCGCAGGGTTACGAGTGGACGGTCGAACGCTTCGGCCGCTACACGCGCACGTTGACGCCGGGCCTGCACTTCCTGGTGCCGTTCATCTACAACGTGGGCCGGCGCATGAACATGATGGAGCAGGTGCTCGACGTGCCCTCGCAGGACGTCATCACCAAGGACAACGCGGTGGTGCGCGTCGACGGCGTGGTGTTCTACCAGGTGCTGGACGCGGCCAAGGCGGCGTACGAGGTGGCCAACCTGCAGAGCGCGATCATCAACCTGATCATGACCAATATCCGCACCGTGCTCGGCTCGCTCGACCTCGACGAGTCGCTGAGCAAGCGCGACGAGATCAACGCGCGCCTGCTCAAGGTAGTCGACGAGGCGACCCATCCGTGGGGCCTCAAGGTCACCCGCATCGAGCTGAAGGACATCCAGCCGCCGCGCGACCTGGTCGACTCGATGGCGCGGCAGATGAAGGCCGAGCGCGAGAAGCGCGCCAACATCCTCGAGGCGGAGGGCTTCCGCCAGGCGGCGATCCTCAAGGCCGAGGGCGAGAAGCAGTCGGCGATCCTCGCCGCCGAAGGCGAGCGCGAGGCGGCGTTCCGCGCCGCCGAGGCGCGCGAGCGCCTGGCCGAGGCCGAGGCCAAGGCCACCACGATGGTGTCCGATTCGATCGCCAAGGGCGACGTCAACGCGCTCAACTACTTCGTCGCCAACAAGTACGTCGAGGCGCTGAAGGCGATGGCCGACTCGCCGAACCAGAAGATGCTGCTGCTGCCGATCGAGGCCACCGGCGTGATCGGCTCGCTGGCCGGCATCGCCGAACTGGCGCGCGAGTCGCTCGGCCGCCAGCAGGCGCAGAGCGCGGCGCGCCAGCCGCCCGCCGCGCCGCGCGCCTGAGGAGTCGCCATGTTCGTCGACGTTTCCGCGCACTACGTGTGGTGGGTGCTGGCGCTGCTGCTGATCGGCGGCGAGGTCATGATGCCGGGCTATTTCCTGCTGTGGATCGGCATCGCCGCCGGCGTGATGGGCGTGGTGATGCTGGCGCTGCCGCAGCTCGGCATGCTGCCGCAGGCGCTGCTGTTCGCCGCGCTGGCGTTCGTCTCCTGCTTCGCCTACTGGAGGCTGCTGCGCCCGCGCATCGAGCGCGACGCGCCCGACGCCGCCGGCCTGAACCGCCGCGCCGAGCGCTTGATCGGCCAGCGCTACGTGCTGGAAACCGCGATCCAGAACGGCCGCGGCAAGGCGCGCGTCGGCGACTCGCTGTGGCTGGCCGAGGGCCCCGACCTGCCGGCCGGCGCCGTGGTGGAAGTCGTCGCGGTGGACGGCAGCACGCTCAAGGTGAAGGCCGCGGGCTAGCCTGGGGCCGGACCACGCCGTGGCGCGCATGCCGCGGCCTGCGCCCGGGTAGGGCGGAATCGCCGCGCAGCGGCGCTTCCGCCGTTGACGGATACCCGCAGACGCGGCGCGGCGGAAGCCGCTGTGCGGATTCCGCCCTACGGTCCTGCGCTTTCCCCCTCTCCCCGTTTGGGAAAGGGAGACAAGAAACTGCAGGCCGCCGTTCGGCGCGCGACGCGCGTGCGCCCCGTCTCGATGTTTGTCCATAATCACGCCCACCGACCCTGCGGACGCACTGCCATGGACAGCGCCCAGTCCCGATCCGGATCGCCGCGCCCGCCGCGCCGCGGGAGCGCGCATTGAGCGCCGTGCCGCTGCAGGCGCGCATCGCCTTCGTGGTCGAGCTGGCGCGCCGCCTGCACCAGTACGGCACCGCCGCGCCGCGCCTGGAACAGGCGATCGACAAGGTTTCGCGCCGGCTGGGGCTGTACAGCGAGGTGTGGTCCAGCCCGACCGCGATCATCCTGTCGTTCTCCGACCGCGCCGGCGGCGGCGACGGTCTCGCGCAGATGACCCAGGTGATGCGCCTGCCGCCGGGCGACGTGCACCTCGCGCGGCTGTGCGAGGTCGACGCGATCGCCGATCGCGTCATCGACGGTGGGCTCGACATCGAGGAAGGCGCGCGCATGCTGCGCGCGCTGGCGCAGCCCGCCGGGCGCGGCGCGCTGGCCGCGATCGTCGCCAGCTACGGGCTGTCGGCCGCCGCGATCGCCACCCTGCTGCATACCTCGTGGGCGGACGTCAGCGTGGCCGGCGCGATCGGCGTGCTGATCGGCCTGATTACCGTGGCCGGCAGCGGCCGCCCGCGCGTGGCCGCCGCCGGCGAGGCGATCGCCGCGCTGGTGGCGACGCTGCTGGCGACGCTGATCAGCGCCTACGTCGTGCCGCTGGCGGTCCGTTCCGTGGTGCTGGCCGCACTGATCGTGCTGATGCCCGGCATGACGCTCACCACCGCGGTGCGCGAGCTGTCCAGCCAGCACCTGGTGTCGGGCGTGGCGCGCATGTCCGGCGCGCTGGCGACCCTGCTCAAGCTGACCTTCGGCGCGGTCGCGGCCGCGCAGCTTTGCCGCGGCCTCGGCGTGCGCCCGCCGCTGCATGCACTGGCGCCGGTGCCCGGGTGGACGGAATGGCCGGCGGTGCTGGTGGCCGCGTTCTCGTTCGCGATCCTGTTCCAGGCCGCGCGGCGCGACTGGCTGCTGGTGATGGCGGCGGTGGTGGTCAGCTACGTGGCGGTGCGCTTCGGCGGCGCCAGTTTCGGCGCCACCTTCGGCGTGTTCGCCGGCGGCCTGCTGATCGGCGCGTTGAGCAACGCCTATGCGCGCTGGGCGCACCGGCCGGGCGCGGTGGTGCGCGAGCCCGGCATCATCCTGCTGGTGCCCGGCAGCATCGGCTTCCGCAGCGTCAGCTACCTGCTCGAGCGCGACGCCACGCTCGGCATGGATACCGGCCTGCTGCTGCTGACCCTGCTGGTGGCGCTGGTGGCGGGCCTGCTGTTTGGCGACCTGGCGGTGGCGCCGCGGCGCAGCTTGTAGCGGATGGCGGCGGGTTTCGCGCGCGATCGGGCGCATGAACGAAAACGCCGGCCACAAGCCGGCGTTTTCGCGCGTCGCGGATTATCCGCTTACTTGATCAGCAGGTCCTTTTCCTTCTTGCCCGCCGCCAGCGCCGCGTTGAACCAGCGCGGGCGCTTGCCGCGGCCGCTCCAGGTCATCGTCGGGTTTTCCGGGTTGCGGTATTTCGGCTTCACCGTGCCGGTGCGGCGTGCGCGGCGGCCGGCGCGCGGATAAACGTCCTCGAGGGCGAAACCCTCGGCCTTGATCAGGGCTTCGATCTTCTCGCGCAGCTTTGCAGCCTTGTCCTTGCGCAGATCGTCCTGGCGCTGCTGGGCCTTGCTGATCAGCTCCTTGAGCTGATTGTGGTTGAGGTTTTTCAGGTCGATGGCCATGAGCGTCTCCAAAGCGTATCCGGGATAGTGGTCGTACTGGCGATCATGCGGCCGGCGCATCGCGATGCCGGAAACCGGCCGTGCGCATTCGTTTACCGCTTAACCACGATTATTCTTACCGAAAATGCGCCGAATAGGAAATATCCGGCCAGAGCCGATGCGGCTGGCGTATCGGCGTGCGTCCCCCGATTAGGGGGATTTGGACAAACCTGCGGCGAATCGGCGCGCGCATTGCGCTCCCGCGGAGTGGGGGTAAATGCCTCGCACGGCAGTCGACGGGGATGCGAATGCGTGCCCGGCGTGGATGCCGGCGGGCGGTCCGCGGGCGCCATCGGCGCAATATCCCCATTGCGGCGGCGGCGCCGCGATGGGGTGCGCGGCGGGAATGAATCGACGCCGGCTCAGGCCTCGTGGCGCCGGAACATCAGGCTGGCGTTGGTGCCGCCGAAGCCGAAGCTGTTGGACATCACCACGTCCAGGCGCGCGTCGCGGCTTGCGCGCACGATCGGCATGTGCGCCGCGGCGTCGTCCAGCCGGTCGATGTGGGCGGAGCCGGCGATGAAGCCGTCGCGCATCATCAGCAGGCAGTAGATCGCCTCGTGCACGCTGGCCGCGCCGAGCGAATGGCCGGACAGCGCCTTGGTCGAGGACAGCGGCGGGCAGTCCGCGCCGAAGGTCTCGTGCAGGGCGTTCAGCTCGACGATGTCGCCGAGCGGGGTGGCGGTGCCGTGGGTGTTGACGTAGTCCGGCTGCGCGCCGGCTTCGGCCAGTGCCATGCGCATGCAGCGCACCGCGCCCTCGCCGGACGGCGCGACCATGTCGACGCCGTCCGAGCTGGCGCCGTAGCCGACCACCTCCGCATGGATGCGCGCGCCGCGCCGCAGCGCGTGCTCGCGATCCTCCAGCACCAGCATGCCGGCGCCGCCGGCGATCACGAAGCCGTCGCGATCGGCGTCGTAGGGGCGCGAGGCGCGGGCCGGCTCGGCGTTGTGGTGCGAGGACAGCGCGCCCATCGCGTCGAACTGCGCGGTCAGGCCCCAGTGCAGCTCCTCGCCGCCGCCGGCGAACACGATGTCCTGGCGGCCGCTGCGGATCAGCTCGGCGCCGGTGCCGATGCAGTGCGCCGAGGTGGCGCAGGCGGCGGACAGCGAGTGGCTGACGCCGCGGATCGCGTAGGCGGTGGCGAGGTTGGCCGACACCGTCGAGCACATCGTGCGCGCCACCATGTACGGGCCGACGCGGCGCACGCCGCGCCCGCGCAGCAGGTCGGCGACGGCGATCTGGTGCTCGCTGGAGCCGCCGCCCGAGCCGGCGACCAGCCCGCTGCGCTCGTCGCTGACCTGCGCCGGGGACAGCCCGGCGTCGCGGATCGCCTCGCGCATCGCCACGTGGCTGTAGGCCGCGGCATCGCCCATGAAGCGGCGGGTCTTGCGGTCGATCTCGGCGTCGAGGTCGATGGCCGGCACGCCGGCCACCTGACTGCGCAAGCCAAGCTCGGCGTATTCCGGCACATGGCGAATGCCCGAACGCCCTTCGCGCAAGGCGCTGGCGACGCTGTCGGGATCGTTGCCGAGGCAGGAGACGATGCCCATGCCGGTCACTACCACACGGCGTGCGCCCATGCCTCAGAAGCCCTCGGTGGAGGTGAACAGGCCGACGCGCAGGTTCTCGGCGGTGTAGATCTCGCGGCCGTCGACCAGCATGCGGCCGTCGCCGATCGCCATCGCCAGTTTCTGCCGCATCACCCGCTTGATGTCGATCAGGTAGCTGACCTTGTGCGCGCTCGGCAGCACCTGGCCGAAGAAGCGCACCGCGCCGACGCCCAGCGCGCGGCCGCGTCCGGGCTGGCCGAGCCAGGCCAGGAAGAAGCCGACCAGTTGCCACATCGCGTCGAGGCCGAGGCAGCCCGGCATCACCGGGTCGCCCTGGAAGTGGCAGCCGAAGAACCACAGGTCGGGGCGGATGTCGAGCTCGGCCTCGATGTAGCCACGGCCGTAGCGGCCGCCCTCGGGATCGATGTTGACGATGCGGTCCATCATCAGCATGTTGGGCAGCGGCAGGCGCGCGTTGTCGGGGCCGAACATTTCGCCACGGCCGCAGGCCAGCAGCTGTTCGCGGGACAGGGCGTTGCTCGGGGGCATGACGGATCTCGGGTCGGGGAAGGGGAGCAGACCAGTTTGTGAAGCGGCCGCGCACGCGGCCCTGATCCGTGTCAAGACGATAAAGCCATACGCGCGCGCATGGCTGCATCCGCAGCGCGGTGCAATGCCGCAGTCTAGTCGAACAGCGCCAGCACTTCGCTGTGGCCGAGTGCACGGCTCTCGGCCTCGTCGCGGCGGCGGTATTCCCAGGCGCCGGCGGCGAGGCCGCGCTCGCTGACCACGACGCGGTGCGGGATGCCGATCAGCTCGATGTCGGCGAACATCGCGCCCGGGCGCAGGCCGCGGTCGTCCAGCACGGCGTCGACGCCGCGCGCGCACAGCTCGCGGTACAGCGTCTCGGCGGCCTCGGCGACCTTCGCGTCGTGCTTCGGGTTGATCACGCAGACGGCGACGCGCCACGGCGCCATCGCCTCCGGCCAGACGATGCCGGCGTCGTCGTGGTTCTGCTCGATCGCCGCGGCGACGATGCGGCTGACGCCGATGCCGTAGCAGCCCATGTACATCGTGCGCGCCTTGCCCTGCTCGTCGAGCACGCTGGCGCCCATCGCCTCGGCGTATTTCTGGCCGAGCTGGAACACATGGCCGACCTCGATGCCGCGCGCGATCGACAGCGTGCCGCGGCCGTCGGGCGCAGGATCGCCCGCGACCACCTTGCGCAGGTCGGCGACGCGGGTGAGGCGCGCGTCGCGCTCCCAGTTGGCGCCGCGGCAGTGCGTGCCGTCGGCATTGCCGCCGCAGACGAAGTCGGCCAGCGCGGCGGCGCTGCGATCGACGATCACCGGGATCGTCGCCGGCAGGCCGACCGGGCCGATGAAGCCGGGGCGGGTGCCGGTGGCGGCGAGGATCTCGGCCTCGCTCGCCAGCTCGGACTCGCCCGGCAGCTCGGGCAGCTTGGCCGCCTTGATCTCGTTGAGCTCGTGGTCGCCGCGCACGCACAGCGCGACCAGGCCGTCGCGGCCGCGCACCAGCAGCGTCTTCACGCACTGCGCGGGCGCCACGCCGAGGAACGCGGAAACCTCCTCGATGGTCCGCTGCGTGGGCGTGGCCACGCGCTCCAGCGGCGCGGCCGGCGCGGGGCGCGGCGTCGCCGGCGCGACCGCTTCGGCCAGCTCGACGTTGGCCGCGTAATCGGAGCCGCTGGCGAAGGCGATCGCGTCCTCGCCGGAATCGGCGAGCACGTGGAACTCGTGGCTGGCGCTGCCGCCGATCGCGCCGGTGTCGGCCTGCACGGCGCGGAACTGCAGGCCGAGCCGCGTGAAGATGCGCGCGTAGGCGTCGTACATGACGCGGTAGGTGCGGTCCAGGCACTCCGGCGTCAGGTGGAACGAGTACGCGTCCTTCATCAGGAACTCGCGCGCGCGCATCACGCCGAAGCGCGGGCGGATCTCGTCGCGGAACTTGGTCTGGATCTGGTAGAAGTTCAGCGGCAACTGCCTGTAGCTCTTCAGCTCGTTGCGCGCGAAGTCGGTGACCACTTCCTCGTGGGTGGGGCCGTAGCAGAACTCGCCGTCCTTGCGGTCCCTGATCTTCAGCAACTGGCCGCCGAATTTCTGCCAGCGCCCGGTTTCCTCCCACAGTTCCTTCGGCTGGATCGAGGGCATCAGCATCTCGATCGCGCCGGCGCGGTCCATCTCCTCGCGCACCACGCGCTCGACGCGGCGCAGCACGCGCAGGCCGAGCGGCGTCCAGGTGTAGATGCCGGCGGCGAGCTTGCGGATCATGCCGGCGCGCAGCATCAGCCGGTGGCTGGCGATTTCCGCGTCGGCGGGGACTTCCTTGACGGTGGCGAGGTGGAACTGGCTGAGGCGCATGGGCGGTTCCGCGGCGTGCGCGGCGGCGCGCACAGGAGGCAAGCGCGCGATTGTAGCGGTGCCGCGGGGTGCGGCCAAACGGCCGGCGCGCGCCGCGCCCGCGTGGAGGAGGGCGCCGGGCGCGGCGGATCAGCGTCCGCAGTAGCGCTGGTACTGGTCGCGCGCGGTCGCCAGCTCCTGGCTGCGTTGCGTGGCGTCGAGCGTCTGCTGCTTGCCGCCGTCGCCGTCGACGGTCAGCGCCTGGCTGCTCTCCAGCAGGGCCATGTTCTTCTGCAGGTCGGCGCACAGCTTGGCGCGGTTCTCCGGCGTGTCGGCGACGTGTCCCGCCGGCGCGGCCGGAGCGGCGGCGGCCGTCCCCGTTGCCGGCGCCGCCGCCTGCGCGGTGCCGGCGGCCGCATCGGGCACCTCGGCGCCCGCGCCGCCGACGCGTACGCGGCTGTAATGCGCGCCCTGCGGCGGCGGCGCGTCGGAGTAGTGGACCGTGCCCTTGGCGTCGGTCCACTTGTAGACCTGCCCGGCGAACGCCGGCAGGGCGAGCATCAGGACGATAGGCAGCAGCAGCCTGCGCATCATGGCCTTCTCCACGTCGGTGCGGCCGCCGCCGCGCGTTTCCCCGTGCGGCCGGATACTACCCCACCCGGGCGGGCGCGGACGCGGCATGGTTTACACTTGTGCCGGCTACATCACGGGATCCGGCATGACCGCCACCGCTCCGACGCCCGCCCGACCACGGCGCGGCATCTACCTGCTGCCCAACCTGTTCACCACCGGCGCGATGTTCGCCGGGTTCTACGCGATCGTCGCCGCGATCGGCGGCCGCTACACGGACGCGGCCATCGCCGTGTTCGTGGCCGGTCTGCTGGACGGCCTGGACGGCCGCGTCGCCCGCCTGACCAACACGCAGAGCGAATTCGGCGTGCAGTACGACTCGCTGTCCGACCTGGTCAGCTTCGGCCTGGCGCCCGCGCTGGTGCTCTACACCTGGTCGCTGGCGGGGCTGAAGGACTACGGCCCGCTGTGGGGCAAGATCGGCTGGGCGGCGGCGTTCATCTACGCCGCCTGCGCCGCGTTGCGCCTGGCGCGCTTCAACACCCAGGTGGGCGTGATCGACAAGCGCTACTTCCAGGGCCTCGCCAGCCCGGCCGCGGCCGGGTTGTGCATGGCCTTCGTCTGGTCGGTCGAGAACAGCGGCTTCCGCGGCGCCGACGTGCAGTTCTTCACGCCGTTCCTGGCCGTGCTGGCCGGGCTGCTGATGGTCAGCCGCATCCGCTACTTCAGCTTCAAGAGCTGGCCGGTCAGCGAGCGCGTGCCGTTCCTGTGGATCATCGCGGTGGTGCTGATCCTGGTGCTGCTGGCCGTCGACACCGCGCGCGTGCTGCTGGCGATCGGCGTGATCTACGTGCTGTCCGGCCCGATCGTCACGCTGTGGGGCCTGCGCGCTTCGCGGCGCAGGCCGCGCGGCGCGCGCATCGAGCCGCCGCCGGGCTGAGCGGGGCGCACGCCGTGTCGGCCGCAGCCGCCAGCGTCCGCAACGCCGCTCCTGCCGCGCGCCGCGCCGCCTTGCTGCGCGCGCTGGGACTGACGCCGTACCGCCTGCGCACGGCGGCTGCCGGGGCTGCGGCGGCCGCGCCGGCGCATGCCGCGGCCGCGGTCGTTCCTGCCGGCGCGCGCATCGCGGTGGTGCTGCCGGCCGAGGCGCTCGAGACGCCGCGCCAGCGCGCACTGGTCGACGCGGCGCTGGCCTGGCTCGGCCTCGGTACGGATGCGATCGCGCTGCTGCCGGTGCGTGCCGGCGCGCTCGCCGCGCCGCCGCCGCGGCTGTCCGCGTACCTCGTGTTCGGCGAAGCACGGGCGCTGGGCGGCGACCTGCCCGCGGCCGCGCAGGCCGCCGCGACGATCGAACTGGTCGACGCGCCGGCCGACCTGCTCGCCGCGCCGGCGCGCAAGCGCACGCTGTGGCGCGCGCTGAAGACGCTGCGGCGCGCGCTGCGGAAGTCCGGCTGAAATGGCCGCGGTCGTCGCGCCCGGATTGCCGGAACTGCGCGCGATGCGCCGCGACGACCTCGCCCAGGTCGCCGCCATCGAGGCGGCCGCCTACGAATTCCCCTGGACGCCCGGCATCTTCCGCGACTGCCTCAACGCCGGCTACAGCAGTTGGGTGCTGGCGCAGGGCACGCAGGTGCTGGGCTACGGCATCCTTTCGGTGGCCGCCGGCGAGGCGCACGTGCTGAACGTGTGCGTGACGCCGGCCGAGCAGGGCAAGGGCCACGGCCGCCGCCTGCTGCACCGGCTGATCGACCTGGCGCGCTGGCACGGCGCCGAGCGCGTGTTCCTCGAAGTGCGCCCGTCCAACGCGCACGCGATCGCCATGTACGAGCGCGCCGGCTTCAACGAGATCGGCCGCCGCCCCAACTACTACCCCGCGGCGCGCGGCCGCGAGGACGCGGTGGTGATGGCGATGGAGCTGCTGCCGCCGGAGCGGTAACGGCGGAATGCCGCGGAACGTGCCGCGTTCCGGGCCGGCTGGCCCGCGACGGCGGGTGGGGCGGGATCCGCCCTACAGCGCCGCCAATCGCGCCGCCTGCTCGCGCAGGCCGGTCAGCGTGGCGGTGAAGTCGGCGAGGCGCTCGCGCTCCTGCCCGACCACCGCGGCAGGCGCGTTCTGCACGAAGTTGGCGTTGCCGAGCTTGCCGTTGCACTTGGCGATCTCGGCCTCGATGCGCCTGATTTCCTTGTCGAGGCGCGCGCGCTCGGCGCCGACGTCGATCAGCCCGGCCAGCGGGATCAGCAGGCGCAGCTCGCCGACCATCGCCACCGCGCTGGCCGGCTCGGCCTCGCCGTCGTCCAGCCAGCGCTGCGTCTCGATGCGGCCGAGGAAGCCGATTTGCGCCGCGAACCGGGTCGCGCGCAGGCGGTCGTCCGCGCCGCCGCCGGCGAGCAGCAACGGGATGGTGCGGCCGGGCGCGATGTTCATCTCGCCGCGGATGCGGCGAATGCCGGTCAGCACGTCCTTCAGCCACTGGATCCCGGTTTCGGCGGCGCTGTCCGCGGCGATCTCGCCGGCCTCGGGATAAGGGCGCAGCATCACCGTGTCGCCGGCGATGCCGAGCTTGGGCGCGACTTCCTGCCAGATCGCCTCGGTGACGAACGGGATCAGCGGGTGCAGCGCGCGCAGCAGCGCCTCCAGCACGTGCAGCAGGGTGTGGCGCGTCGAGTCCGCGGCGGCGCGGTCGCTGCCGTTCAGCGCCGGCTTGGCCAGCTCCAGGAACCAGTCGCAGAACTCGTTCCAGGTGAACTCGTACAGCGCCTGCGCCACCAGGTCGAAGCGGTAGGCGGCGAACTGCGCCTGCACTTCGGCCAGCGTGCGCGCGAGGCGCGCCATGATCCAGCGCTCGGCCTCGGTGACGGCGGCCGGCGCGCCGGCCGGCGCGGCGAAACCTTCGGCGTTCATCAGCACGAAGCGCGCGGCGTTCCACAGCTTGTTGCAGAAGTTCCTGTAGCCGCCGCAGCGGTCGAGGTCGAACTTGATGTCGCGGCCGTGCGTGGCCAGCGAGGCGAAGGTGAAGCGCAGCGCGTCGGCGCCGAACGCCGGGATGCCCACAGGGAATTCCTTGCGCGTGGCGGCCTCGATCTTTTTCGCCATCTGCGGCTGCATCAGGCCGCGGGTGCGCTTCGCCACCAGCGATTCGAGGTCGATGCCGTCGATCAGGTCGAGCGGATCGAGCACGTTGCCCTTCGACTTCGACATCTTCTGGCCGTCCTTGTCGCGGACCAGGCCGGTGATGTAGACGTCCTTGAACGGCACGCGGCCGGTGAAGTGGTCCGTCATCATGATCATGCGGGCCACCCAGAAGAAGATGATGTCGAAGCCGGTGACCAGCACCGAGGTCGGCAGGTAGCGGTCGTAGCCGTACTTCGCCATGTCGCCGGCGTCGGGCCAGCCCAGCGTCGAGTGCGACCACAGCGCCGAGCTGAACCAGGTTTCCAGCACGTCCTCCTCGCGCCGCAGGGTGGGCTCCAGCCCACCGCTCTTCGCCGCCTGCGCGATCGCGTCCTCTTCGTTGCGCGCGACGTAGGCGTTGCCGGCGTCGTCGTACCACGCCGGGATGCGGTGCCCCCACCAAAGCTGGCGGCTGATGCACCAGTCCTGGATGTTGCCCAGCCAGTGCCGGTAGGTGCTGACCCAGTTCTCCGGCACGAAGCGCACGCTGCCGTTCTCGACCAGCTCGAGGCCGCGTTCGGCGAGACCGTCCATCTTCACGAACCACTGCCAGGTGAGGTACGGCTCGATCACCTGCCCGGTGCGGTCGCCGCGCGGCACCATCAGCTTGTGCTTCTTCTCCTCGACCAGCAGGCCGGCGGCTTCGAGGTCGGCGAGCACGGCCTTGCGCGCGTCGTAGCGGTCGAGGCCGCGGTATTTGGCCGGCGCGGCGTCGTTGATCTTCGCCTCGTCGGTGAAGATGTTCAGCAGCGGCAGCCCATGGCGCTGGCCGACCGCGTAGTCGTTGAAGTCGTGCGCCGGCGTGACCTTGACCACGCCGGTGCCGAATTCGCGGTCGACGTAGTCGTCGGCGATGATCGGGATCTCGCGCTCGACGAGCGGCAGGCGCACGGTCCTGCCGACCAGGTGCGCGTAGCGCTCGTCCTCGGGATGCACCATCACCGCGACGTCGCCCAGCATGGTCTCCGGGCGCGTGGTGGCGACCACCAGTTGCCCCGAGCCGTCGGCCAGCGGGTAGGCGATCGACCACAGCTTGCCGTCCTCCTCCTCGTTGACCACCTCGAGGTCGGAGATCGCGGTCTTCAGCACCGGGTCCCAGTTGACCAGGCGCTGGCCGCGGTAGATCAGGCCTTCCTCGTACAGGCGCACGAAGGTCTCGACGACCGCGCGCGACAGGCCCTCGTCCATGGTGAAACGCTCGCGGCTCCAGTCGCCGGACACGCCGAGGCGGCGCATCTGCCGGCCGATGGTGTCGCCGGACTGCGCCTTCCACTGCCAGATGCGCTCGACGAATTGCTCGCGGGTGAAGTCGCCGCGGGTCTTGCCCTCGGCGGCGAGCTGGCGCGTCACCACCATCTCGGTGGCGATGCCGGCGTGGTCGGTGCCGAGCTGCCACAGGGTGTCGCGGCCGCGCATGCGGTGGTAGCGGATCAGCGTGTCCATGATCGTGTGCTGGAACGCGTGACCCATGTGCAGCGTGCCGGTGACGTTCGGCGGCGGCAGCATGATGCAGTAGGGCGCGCCGGCGCCGGACGGCTTGAAGTAGCCGTGCTGCTCCCAGTGGGCGTACCACTTCGATTCGATCGGGGCGGGCTCGAAACTCTTGTCCATGCGTGCGTCGCCGGCGGGCGCCGCGTGGGCGGCGCGCGCGAAGAATGCGGGGAAGGGGCGATTGTACGGGCGCGCGGGCCTGCGCCCAAGCCGCGGAGCGGTCGCCACGCGGCGCGCCGCCGCCGCGTGCGTGCGGCGTCATGCCCGCTTTCGCGGGAAGGGGATCAGGAAACGGTGCGGCGCGCGCGGCTCATCCGCGCGGTTCGCGGATCGCGCGGCCCGCCGCGTGCACGGCATCGACCAGCGCCTTGACGTGCTCCGGCTCCACCCCGGGCGTGACGCCGTGGCCGAGGTTGAACACGTGGCCGGGGTGCGGGCCGAAGTCGGCGATCGCCGCTTCGACCTCGGCGCGGATTACCTCCGGCCGCGCCAGCAGGATCGCCGGATCGAGGTTGCCCTGCAGCGCCACGCGCGCGCCGACGCGCCGGCGCGCCTCGCCCAGCGTGATCGTCCAGTCCAGGCCCAGCGCCGCGCAGCCGGTGTCGGCCATCGCTTCGAGGTGGCCGTTGGCACCCTTGGCGAACAGGATCAGCGGCACCTCGCGCGCGGCCGGGTCGGCCCCGAGCGCCGCCGCGACCTGCGCGTGGTAGCGCAGCGAGAACTCGCGGAACTGCGCCGGCGCCAGCAGCCCGCCCCAGGTGTCGAACACCATCAGCGCCTGCGCGCCCGCGGCGACCTGCGCGGCGAGATAGCGCGCCACCGCCTGTGCCAGCGTGTCCAGCAGGCGGTGCATCAGCGCCGGCTCGTTCCAGGCCAGCGCCTTGACGCGCGCGAAGTCGCGCGAGCCCTCGCCCTCGACCATGTAGCAGGCCAGCGTCCACGGGCTGCCGGCGAAGCCGATCAGCGGCGCGCGGCCGGCCAGCTCGCGGCGGATCAGGCGTACCGCGTCCGTCACGTAGCGCAGCTCGGTTTCCGGATCGGGCACGTGCAGCCGCGCGATGTCGTCGGCGCTGCGCACCGGGCGTTCGAATTTCGGGCCTTCGCCGTCGGCGAAGTACAGGCCGAGCCCCATCGCGTCGGGCACGGTGAGGATGTCGGAGAACAGGATCGCGGCGTCGAGCTCGAAGCGCGCCAGCGGCTGCAGGGTCACCTCGCAGGCCAGCTCCGGCGTCTTCGCCAGTGCCAGGAAGCTGCCGGCGCGCGCGCGCGTGGCGCGGTATTCCGGCAGGTAGCGCCCGGCCTGGCGCATGATCCACACCGGCGTGGTGTCGGTCGGCTGGCGGCGCAGCGCGTGCAGGAAGCGGTCGTTGTGCGGCACGTCACTGGCCATGCGGCGGCTCCAGGCCTTGGGCGAACATCACCTTGTAGCCGCGCTTGAGCTGCGCGTCGCGCGCGTGCTCGAAGGCGTTCAGTGCCGCGTCGCGCTCCAGGTAGACCTCGCGCCTCAGCGACGCGCGCCCGCCCTGCAGGCCCCACTCGCGGTACAGCGTCCAGCCGCCGAGCAGATCCTGCTCGAGCACGAGCTGGTAGTACCGCGGGGCCTCGCTGGCCGCGGGCTTGGTCTGCATGTAGATGCGCATGCGGGGATTGTAGCCGGACGGCCGGGGGCGACGGCGGGGCGCGCATTGTAGCGGGATGGAAGTTGGGGAGTGGGGAGTGGGGAGTGGAAAAGCTCGAGCTGCGCGGATCGCGTGTCGCCCCGCGTTATTTCGTCCCTACTCCCTTTTCCCCAGCACGGTGCGCACGGCAGCGGCGTCGACGCCCGCCACGATCTCCGCGCGGCCGACGCCGCGCCACAGGATCAGGCGCAGGCCGGCGGCGTCGTTTTTCTTGTCCAGCGCCATGCGCGCCAGCAGCGCATCCGCGTCGGCGCCGGGCGGCGGCGCCAGCGGCAGGCCGAGCCGCGCCAGCAGCGCGCGCAGGCGTTCGGCGTCGGCGGCACCGGCCAGGCCGAGGCGCGCCGACAGCCGTGCCGCCAGCAGCATGCCGATCGCCACCGCCTCGCCGTGCCGCAGCGTGCCGTAGCCGCACTCGGCTTCCAGCGCGTGGCCGAAGGTGTGGCCGAAGTTGAGCAGCGCGCGCTCGCCCCGCTCGGTTTCGTCGCGGACGACCACGCCGGCCTTGTACGCGCAACTGTGCGCGATCGCCTCGACCAGCGCGTCGGCGTCGTGCGCGGCGAGCGCGTCGGCGCGCGCTTCCAGCCAGGCGAAGAACGCGGCGTCGCCGAGCGCGCCGATCTTGGCCACCTCGGCCAGCCCGGCGCGGTATTCGCGCCCGGGCAGGGTGGCCAGGGTGTCGGTGTCGGCGACCACCGCGCGCGGCTGGTGGAAGGCGCCGACCAGGTTCTTGCCGGCCGGCAGGTTGACCGCGGTCTTGCCGCCGACCGAGGAATCGACCATCGCCAGCAGCGTGGTCGGCATCTGCATGAAGTCGATGCCGCGCATCCAGCACGCCGCGGCGAAGCCGGCGAGGTCGCCGATCACGCCGCCGCCCAGCGCGATCACGCAGGCGTCGCGCGTCGCGCCCAGCGCGGCCAGCGCGTCGAACGCGCGCGCACAGTTGTCCAGCGTCTTGTGCGCTTCGCCGTCGGGCAGCACCAGTGCGGCGTGGGCGAGGCCGCCCAGTCCGGCGACGACGCGGTCGAGGTACAGCGGCGCCACCGTCGCGTTGGTCACCACCAGCGCGTGCCGGCCGCGGATGCCCGCACGCCACCGCGCGGCGTCGCCGAGCAGGCCGGGGCCGATCCGGATCGGATAGCGGCGTTCGCCCAGCGCCACCTCGAGCTCGCGCACGCCGCTCATGCGACCTCCGTCGGCGCGAGGCGGCGCCAGTGCGCGTCGATCAGCTCGGCCGTCCGCTCGCAGGCGGACTGCACCGTCTCGCGCCGCCCCGGCACGATCAGGTCGGCCAGCGCGCGGTACAGCGGGTCGCGTTCGCGGTTCAGCGCGTCGAGGCGCTCGCGCCGGTCGGGCGCGGCCAGCAGCGGGCGCTGGCGGTCGCGCGCCAGCCGTTCCATCTGGTCGTCGAGCTGCGCCTGCAGGTAGACCACGAAGCCGCGCGCGGCGAGCAACCGGCGGTTGGCCTCGGCCAGCACGACGCCGCCGCCGGTGGCCAGCACGGTGCCGGCGCGGGCGCTACACTCGTCGAGCAGCGCCGCTTCGCGGCGGCGGAAGCCGGCTTCCTGCTCGAGTTCGAAGATCAGCGGGATCGCCGCGCCGGTGCGCAGCTCGATTTCGTGGTCGAGGTCGACGAACGGCATGCCGTAGCGCACCGCCAGCGCGCGGCCGATCGAGGTCTTGCCCGCGCCCATCGGGCCGATCAGGAACAGGTTGGACGAAGGATTCATGCGGCGATGCTAGCCGCGCGCAGCAATTCCGCGGCAGCACGAAACAAGGGGGGCGTGTGCAGCGCGTGCTGATCGCCGGCTGCGGCGACGTCGGCGCGCGCCTCGCGGCGCGGCTGGTCGCGCGCGGCGACGCGGTGTGGGGCCTGCGGCGCAGCGCGCGAGCGCTGCCGCCGGGCGTGCGCCCGCTGCGCGCCGACCTCGCCGATCCGGCCACGCTGCGCGCCTTGCCCGGCGGCATCACCCAACTGGTCTACGCGGCGACGCCGGACGTGCGCGAGGAAGCGGCCTACCGGCGCACCTTCCTCGACGGTCCGCGCCGCTTGCTCGCCGCGCTGGACACCGCGGCGCTGGCGCGCGTCGTGTTCGTCTCCTCCAGCGCGGTCTACGGCGAGCACGGCGGTGCATGGGTGGACGAGGCCACGCCGCCGGACCCGCCCGGTTTCAACGGCCGCGTGCTGCTGGAGGCGGAAGCGTGGCTGGCGGCGCAGCACTGGCCTGCAACCGCGCTGCGCCTGGCCGGCCTGTACGGCCCCGGCCGCACGCGCCTGCTCGAGGAGATCCGCGCCGGCCGTGCGCGCGCGCCGCGCGACCCGCCGTTCTGGGCGAACCGCATCCACGTCGACGACGCCGCGGCGGCGCTGGCGCTGCTGCTCAAGTTGCCGGCGCCTGCGCCGATCTATCTCGGCGTGGACGACACGCCGTTACCGCTGTCCGAGCTGTACGCGACGCTGGCTGGGCGCCTCGGCGCGCCGCCGCCGGCGGAGGGACCGCCGCCGGCCGGCATCGGCAGCAAGCGTCTCGCCAACGCGCGGCTGCGCGCCGCCGGCTTCGTGCCGTACTGGCCGGACGCGCGCGCGGGTTATGCCGCGCTGATCGCGCCCACCGGCGCGCCGCCGGCGGGCGCCTGATCGCATGAAAAGTTTTGTTACACTCGACGCGCGCGCCGGCCGCACGGCCCGCGGCCGGCGCGCAGAAGGAAACGCATGGTGATTGCCAGGGTGATCGAAGTCAGTGCGTCCGCGCCGAAGGACATCGAGGATGCCGTGCCGCGCGGACTGGCGAAGGTTTCCAGGACGGCGAGGAACATCGAAGGCGCCTGGCTCAACGAGGCCGCGGTGACGACCGGCGACGGCGCGGTGAGCGAATGATGGGGCGACATGCGCGTCGACTTCACCGTCGACCGGGCCGGATGGACACCGCAGCGGATACCGGATTACGGAGAGGGGGTTAGCGGCGCGATGAACATGCGCGGTTGGGTGATCGGGTTTCTCGAGGACGACCCGGACCAGGCCGGCCTGATCCAGCTCTGGCTGCAGCACGCCGGCTACCGCACCAGCCTGTTCGCCAGCGCTGCCGAGTTCCGGCGCCGCCTCGGCAGCGAGGCGGTCGACCTGCTGCTGCTGGACTGGATGCTCCCCGACGCCAGCGGCGTGGAGGTGCTGGAGTGGATCCGGCATTCCGCCAACGCCGACCTGCCGGTGGTGTTCCTGACCGCGCGCGCCGCGGAAGCCGACATCGTGCGCGGGCTCGAGGCCGGCGCCGACGACTACGTGGTCAAGCCGCCCAAGCAGGCCGAGCTGCTGGCGCGCGTCGCCGCGGTGCTGCGCCGGCGCGTCGGCGAGCCGGAGGCGCCGACCACGCTGGAACTGACGCCCTACACGTTCGACCTGCCGCGGCGCCGGGCCGCCGTCGATGGTCGCGACGTCGAGCTGACCCAGCGCGAGTTCGACCTGGCCAGCTACCTGTTCCGCCGCCACGGCCGCATCGTCAGCCGCGACGCGCTGCTGGAAAACGTGTGGAACCTTGGTCCCAGCATCACCACGCGCACGGTCGACACCCACGTCAGCCGCCTGCGCAAGAAGCTGGAGCTCAACGGCGAGCACGGCTGGCGCCTGACCGCCGTGTACCAGCACGGCTACCGGCTAGAGCAGGCCTGAGACGCGCCGCACCCTGCGGCTGCGGTCCAGGTCGATGCGCACGTCCGCGCGCGCCGGCAGCGTCGCCAGCGCGTGCCGGCTGAGGCGTTCGTAGTGGGCGACGAAGCGGCGCAGCGCTGCGGCGTCCATCGCGCGCGGCGCGCCGCGCCGGCGCAGCGCGTCCTCCTGCTGGTCGCGCCAGCGATGCACCGCCGCGAACGAGGGCGCCTGCAGCAGCACCAGCGCGTCGAGGCGCCGCCACAGCGGACGATACGCGCGCAGGGCCGCGTTCTCCGCGCGCCGCCAGCGGCCGTCGGCGTCCTCGCGGCGTTCCAGCGCGTTGCGCGGACGGGCCAGCGCCGCCGCGCGCTCGGGCCGCGCGCCGAGGCACCAGCCCTCGAGCACGATCAGGTCGGGAACGCGCGCGACGCGCGGCCAGCGCGACGGCGGCAGGCGCGTATCGCGGCCCTTGTCGAAGCGCGGCAGCCGCGCCGGGCGCCGCGGACTGGCCTGCGCCAGTGCGTCCAGCGTGCGTGCAAGCAGCTCGACGTCGTGCGTGCCCGGCACGCCGCGCGTGGCGAACAGCGGGTGCACGCGGCGCGCCAGCGCGGCACGCGCGCGCCGGCCGTGGTAGCCGTCGTCCAGCGACAGCGCGACCGCATGCAGGCCGCAGCGCCGCGCTTCGCGCAGCAGCGCCTGCGCCAGCGTGCTCTTGCCGCTGCCCTGCAGGCCGGAAATGCCCAGCACGAACGGCCGCCGCGCGCGCCGCATGCGCGTGGCGTAGTGCCGCAGCAGCGGCGCGGCGAGCGCCGCCGGGCCCGTGCTAGCATCTTTCCCGATCATGCGCTCCGCCCCGGTCGCCGCGAGCATACCGGCGCGGGCGCCGCCACCGCATCCGCGAGGCCGCATGCTGACTCCCGAGATCCTCGATACGTTCCGCGCCCTGCTGGCCGAAGCCGGCGCCGCCGGCGACCCCGAGCCGACCGCGATGACGCTGGCCACGGCCGACGACAACGGCCGCGTCTCCGCGCGCATCGTGCTGCTGAAGGGCGTCGATGCCGACGGCTTCCGCTTCTTCACCAACTACACCAGCAGCAAGGCCGAGCAGATCGCCCGGCACCCGCGGGCGGCGCTGTGCTTCCACTGGAAGACGCTGCGCGACGGCGTGCAGGTGCGCGTCGAGGGCGCGGTGGAAGCGCTGACGCCCGCCGACTCCGACGCCTATTTCGCCACCCGGCCGCGGCTCAGCCAGGTCGGCGCCTGGGCCTCGCTGCAGTCGCAGACGCTGCCCGACCGCGCCATTTTCGAGCAGCGCGTCGCGCAGTACGAGCGCGAATTCGCCGGTCGCGAGGTGCCGCGGCCGCCGCACTGGGGCGGCTACCGCGTGGTGCCCGACCGCGTCGAGTTCTGGTACGGCGCGCAGTTCCGCCTGCACGAGCGCGTGCAGTGGGAGCGCGTCGACGGCCGCTGGCAGCGCCGCGAACTGTATCCATGAGCCACGCCCAGCCCGCCACGCACGTCGCGCAGTCCGGCTTCGGCGTGCACACGCGCGGGCGCGGCTTCACCGAGATCACCGAGCGGCTGCGCGAGGCGCTGGCGCAGAGCGGCGTGCACACCGGGCTGGCGCACGTCTTCGTGCAGCACACGAGCTGCTCGCTGATCGTCTGCGAGAACGCCGATGCGTCGGTGCGCGGCGACCTCGAGCGATGGTTCGCGCGCCTGGTGGTCGACGGCGACGCGCTGTTCGAGCACGACGCCGAGGGGCCGGACGACATGTCCGCGCACGTGCGTTCCGTGCTGACCGGCGTCTCGCTGGCGCTGCCGGTGCACGCGGGCAAGTTGCTGCTGGGCACCTGGCAGGGCGTGTTCCTGTGGGAGCACCGCGCCGAGCCGCACCAGCGCAAGGTCACGGTCACCGTGGTCGGCCACTGAGCGATGGACGATTTGTACCCGCGGCGGATCGTCTGCCTGACCGAGGAACCCACCGAAGTGCTGTACGCGCTCGGCGAGCAGCGGCGCATCGTCGGCATCTCCGGCTTCACCGTGCGGCCGCCGCAGGCGCGCAAGGAGAAACCGAAGGTCAGCGCGTTCACCAGCGCGAAGATCGGCGAGATCCTGCGGCTGGAACCGGACCTGGCGATCGGCTTCTCCGACATCCAGGCCGACATCGCGCAGGCGCTGATCAAGGCCGGCGTCGAGGTCTGGATCAGCAACCACCGCAGCGTCGAGGGCATCCTCGGCTACATCCGCCGGCTGGGCGCGATGGTCGGCGCCGCGGAGCGCGCCGAGGCCTACGCGCAGCGCGCCGAAGCGCACCTCGAGGCGGTGCGCGCGGCGGCGTCCGCGCTGCCGCGGCGTCCGCGCGTGTACTTCGAGGAATGGGATGCGCCGATGATCTCCGGCATCCGCTGGGTCGCCGAGCTGATCCGCATCGCCGGCGGCGACGACGCGTTCCCGGAGCTGGCCGCGCGGCCGCTGGCGCGCGACCGCATCCTCGCCGACCCGGCCGAGGTGGTGCGGCGCAGCCCGGATCTGATCCTGGCCTCGTGGTGCGGCAAGAAGTTCCGGCCGGAGCAGGTGGCGGCGCGCCCCGGCTGGGACGCGATCCCGGCCGTGCGCGACGGCGAGCTGCACGAGATCAGGTCGCCGATCATCCTGCAGCCGGGGCCGGCCGCGCTGTTCGACGGCGTCGACGCGCTGCATCGCGCGATCGCCGCATGGGCGGCGCGCGAAGCGCCGCGGCGCTGAATCCCGCGCCGCCCTGCCGGTTCAGTCGGTGACGTAGTTCTTGCTGAAGCGCAGCGCGTGCGGCGGACCGCCGGCCGGCGTCACCTTCAGCTCGAAGCGCATCGTGTCGGTGCCGCTGACCGGGAACTCGCCGAGGTAGTAGATCGCGTCGCCGTCGCGGATCTCGCGGAAATCGACCGTGGTGCGCTGGTTCGCCAGGTTGGTGGCGCTGCCGCTGACCGCGGCGGCGACCGCCACGGCGGTGGCATCGACCGCGCCGCGCTTGACCGCGATGTTGAGCAGGCCGCGATGGCTGGAGCGCACGAAGCCGTAGGTCTTGGCCACTTCCGGCGGCAATTGGTCGGTGGCGAGCGCGCTGTAGTAGACGATGTAGTCGCCGAAGCGTTCGGCCTGCGCGGCGGCGGCGCCGCGCGGCACCAGCAGGAGCAGCAGCGCCAGCACGGCGCCGATCAGCGTGACGCGCAGGGCATGCTTCATGGCCCGGCCCTCCGGTGGCGACTCGCCCGGATCATACACCCGCGCCAGGCGGGCTCCGGGCAGGGGATCGGGCCGCAGCCGCCGTGGCTACAGCGCCAGCCGCCGGCCGAGGTCGAACAGCGGCTCGACCAGCAGCACGCGCGCCAGCACGATCGCCAGCATCGCCACCGCCGGCGAGAAATCCAGGCCGCCCAGCGCCGGCAGCCGGCGCCGCAGCGGGCGCAGCAGCGGCTCCACCAGCCGGCTGACCAGCGGGATCAGCGGGTGGCCGGCGTCGACCGAGAGGAAGCTCATCAGCGCCCAGGCGAACACCAGCGCGAGGTACAGCACGAGCAGGAAATCCGCCAGTTCGGCCAGCGCCATCACCAGCAGGCCGAGTAGTCCCGGCAGCATGCCGGCCGCCAGCGCGAACAGCAGCACCAGCTTCAGCACCTCCACCAGCCAGGCCACCAGCAGCGCGGCGAGGTTGACGCGATTGACCGTCGGCACGATGCGCCGCAGCGGCGTCAGCACCGGGTTGGTGGTGCGGTAGAGGAACTGGCAGATCGGGTTGTAGAAGTCCGCGCGCATCGCCTCGGCGAGCATGCGCAGCACGAACAGGCCGATGATCGCGCCGAACAGGAACTGGATCAGGATCTGCGCGGCGTTGGCGAAATAACCCATGTCGA
>NZ_JBDKSX010000105.1:0-4406 GCF_039680435.1 Mizugakiibacter sp.
CGTCGCCGCCGGCGGCGACGGATGCGGCGCGGCGCAGTACGCCGGCGGCGGGGACATCAGCGCCAACGGCAGCAGCGCCGGCGCGGCGGGCGGCAGCGCGGGCAGCATGGCCGGCGGTACCGTCGGCGTGCGCGCGTCGGGCGCGGCCGGCGCCTGCTCCGCGCAGTGGTAGCCGCACAGGGCGGCGGCGCTGCCGGGCGACGACGACATCGGCACGCCTTCGCAGTGCGCGGCCATCGCCGTCTGCGCCGGCGCCGCATCCAGCGTGCACGCGTAGGCCGCCAGCGCCAGTTGCTGCAGCAGCAGCGCGCACGCCGCCAGCAGGGCCAGCCGCAGGCGGGTGCGTAGGGATGTGCGCCAGCGCGGAATCATGACGACACCATCGCCGGGCAGGCGGGGCGGCACTCGATCCGCGTCAAGGCCGGCGGCGTCCGCCTCAGGGCGACGCCAGCGGCGCCGCCGCCCAGTGGATCGCGGCGATCGTCCAACCGGACCCGCCCTGGCGCAGCAGCACCGTTTCGCTGCCGCGCAGCGCGATCGGCTTGCCCTGCCACTGCGCGCGCGTCTCCATTTCGCTGGCCACCCAGGCGCGGTCGCCGTCGAGCGCCGAGTGGCGGCTCAACAGCCTGACCTGCGCGGCCTGCAGGAACGCCATGTCGTCGCCGAGGTGCGCGGCGGCGTACGCCGCGCGCGAGCGCTGCAGCGATCCGCCCTCGGCGATCTGCACGTCCTCGGCCAGCCGCGCCAGCGCGGCCTCGCGGTCGCCGCGCTGCAGCGCCTCGTGGAACGCCTGCACCGCCGCCTCCGCGGCGGGCGCGCCGGCGGTGGCCGCCGGCGCGGCGTGGTCGTGGCCGGCGCCGTCGTGCGCGTCGTGGTCGTGGTCCGCCGGCGGCGCGGCCTCTTCGTGCCCGTCGTGATGCTCGTGCGCGTCACCCTCGCCCGCGTTGCCGGTGATCTGGCGATATTGCTCGGGCGTCAGGGACGGCAGCTTGCGCAGGAAGGCGACCATCGCCCAGATCTTGGCGTCGTCGTGGGTCTTGCCCCAGGCCGGCATCGCGGTCAGCTTGACGCCGTGCTTGATCGCCCAGAACGCCTCGCGCGGGTCGCCCATGCTGCCCTCGGCGAGCTTGGGCGGCTGCGGGTACAGGCCGGCGCGGATCTCGGTTTCGTCCATGCCGGGCGCGAGGTGGCAGCCGGTGCACATCGCGTCGTAGTGCTCGGCGCCTTCGGCGAGCAGCGCCGGATCGTCGAGGTTGGACGGCACCTGCACGTCCTCGGCGCGGCGCTCGATGGAGCGCTCACGCAGCGCGTCGAGCAGGCGCTCGGTAAGCGTCCAGTGCGGCGCGTCCGCGCCGATGTCGTACGCGCCCGACCACACGAACGCACCGCCGGCGAGCACCAGCACCAGCAGCACGACCAGCGTCTTCAGCAGCAGTTTCATGCGATTCTCCCTGATGGCGATCGAGCGGGCGCCGCCGCATTGCGGCACCCTACTCCCGCGCCGGCGTCAGAACCAGACGCGCACGCCGGCGACCCACTGGCGGTCCGTCGCCGGCTCGCCGGCGCTGCGCGCAAGCCCCGCGCTCGCGCCGAACCTGCGCGTCCACACGTAGCCGACGTACGGCGCGAATTCGCGGCGGATCTCGTAGCGCAGGCGCAGGCCGAATTCGCCGTCGGACAGGCCGGCGCCGATCCCGCGCGCCGGATCGGCCTTGCCGTAAGCGTCGAGTTCCGCGCGCGGCTGCAGCACCAGGCGCTGGGTCAGCAGCAGTTCGTATTCGGCCTCGAAGCGCAGCGCGGCGCGGCCCTGCGCGCCGACGTAGGCGGTGGCCTGCAGCTCGAACCAGTACGGCGCCAGGCCGGCGATGCCGAACGCGATCCAGTCACGGCCGGGGCCCGCGCCGAAGTCGCGACGCGCGCCGAGCTGCCAGTCCCACCACGTGGCGAATGCGTGGTCCCACAGCAATTCGGCGCGCGCGTCCTCGACCTGCCCGCCGCGGCGCGCGCCTTCGGTCTTGAACCACAGCTTGTCGAAGTCGCGGCCGATCCAGCCCTGCGCGTTCCACGCGGCCGCCGACGCATCGTCGCCGCGCGCGTGTTCGAACTGGTCGAGCAGCAGCCTGGCGTGCACGGCGTCGTCGCCCATCGCCATCGCCTCGACCATCTGCGCGTGCGTCATCCCGGGCAGCGGATGCGCGGGCGGCGGCGGCGCGACGTGGCGCGCAGCCGCGGCGGATGCGGCGGCCGTCGGCGCGGGCGGTGCGTGGACTGCGTGCCGCGCCTGCGCCGTCTGCGTGGCGTGCCGCGCGTGCGCGTCGGGCGCGGCCGTCGGCGCGGACGCATCGGCCGCGTCTTGCGGCATCGCCATCGCGTGCGCGGCGTGTTCCTGCGCGCACGCCGCCCCGGCCTGCGGCATCGCGGCGAACAGTGCCGCCACCAGCATGTGCCTCATGCGTCGCCGGCTCATGCCACCACCACCTCGCGGAACATGCCCGCCTCCATGTGATAGAGCAGGTGGCAGTGGTAGGCCCAGCGGCCGAGCGCGTCGGCCGTCACCCGGTAGCTCAGCTGCTGCGCCGGCTGCACGCTGATGGTGTGTTTGCGCACCTGGAACGCGCCGTCCGCCGACTCGACCTCGCTCCACATGCCGTGCAGGTGGATCGGGTGGGTCATCATGGTGTCGTTGACCAGCACGACGCGCAGGCGCTCGCCGTGGTCGAAGCGCAGCGGCGCGGCGTCGGAGAACTTGCGGCCGTCGAACGACCACACGTAGCGCCCCATGTGGCCGGTCAGGCGCAGCTCGATCTCGCGCCCGGGCTCGCGCGCGTCGAACGGGCCGCCGAGCGTGTGCAGGTCGGCGTAGCTCAGCACGCGGCGGCCGTTGTCGCGCAGGCCGACGCCGGGGTCGTCGAGGCCGGTGCGCGGCGTGGCCACGCGCATGTCGACGCCGCGGCCGGTGGCGAGCGCGGCGGCGTGCGTCATGCCCGGCATGGCCGCGTGCGCCTGCGCGGCTCCGCCCTTCGCCGTACCGTCGCCCATGTCCATCGTCGCGCCGCAGCCGCCTTCCATGCCCTTCATGCCGGGCATGCCGTGCATGTCGTGCGACATCTCGCCCATCATGTCGCGCATCGCCAGCAGCGGCCGCGGATCGAGCGGCGGCACCTCGGCCTGCATGCCCGCGCGCGGCGCCAGCGTGCCGCGCGCGTAGCCGGAGCGGTCCATCGACTGCGCGAACACGGTGTAGGCGCGGTCGCCGTCGGGCTGCACGATCACGTCCAGCGTCTCCGCCACGCCGAGGCGGAACTCGTCGACGGACACCGGCTCGACGTCCTGGCCGTCGGTCGCCACCACGGTCATCTTCAACCCCGGGATGCGCACGTCGAAGAACGTCATCGACGAGCCGTTGATGAAGCGCAGCCGCACCCTCTCGCCGCGGCGGAACAGGCCGGTCCAGTTGCCGGCCGGCGCGTGGCCGTTCATCAGGTAGGTGTAGGCGTAGCCGGAGACGTCGGCGAGGTCGGTGGGCTCCATGCGCATCCGGTTCCACATGCGCCGCTCGGCCAGCGCAGCGGCGACGCCGTCGGCGCGCGCGTCGTGCAGGAAATCGCCCAGCGTGCGCTTGCCGAAGTTGTAGTAGTCGCTCTGCTTCTTCAGCGTGGCGTAGATGCGCTCGGGGTCGGTATCGGTCCAGTCCGACAGCAGCACCGTGTAGTCGCGCTCGGCCGGGAAGCGCTCGCCGTCGCGCGGCGTCACCACGATCGGCCCGTACAGCCCGGTCTGTTCCTGGAAGCGCGAATGGCCGTGGTACCAGTAGGTGCCGGCCTGGTGGACGGTGAAGCGGTAGGCGTAGGTATCGCCGGGCGCGATGCCCATGAAGCTGATGCCGGGCACGCCGTCCATGTCGGCCGGCAGGATGATGCCGTGCCAGTGGATCGAGCTGGTCGTCGGCAGCGTGTTGCGCACGCGCAGGGTGACGGTGTCGCCCTCGCGCCAGCGCAGCAGCGGCGCCGGCAGCGCGCCGTTGACCACGGTGGCGGTGCGCGCGCGCCCGGTGAAGTTCACCGGCAGTGCGCCGATCTCGAGGTCGAATTCGGTGCCGGACAGCTCGGCGCGCGGCGCGCCGGCGGCCAGCGCCGGCAGGCGCCAGCCGGCCAGGCCGGCGGCGACGCCGCCGAACGCCAGGCCCTGCACGAAGCGGCGGCGCGCGCGGTCGACGCCGGCGCCGTCGCGCGGAAAGCGGAAAGAATGCTTCATGACGTTGCTCTAATACGAACGGTGACGAAACGCCGCGGCGGCAGCGCGGCGACGACGCGGACCAGCGTACGCGGCGCGCGGCACGACGCCGCGCGGGCGCAACGCAACCAGGGCGTCAGGCGGCCGGTGGCCGCAGCGGCGGCGCGGTGGGT
>NZ_JBDKSX010000106.1:0-2390 GCF_039680435.1 Mizugakiibacter sp.
AGTCGCCGGCGCGGTAGGCAGCGGCCGCGGCCAGCGCCGGATCGCGCGCGCTGGCGAGCGCCGCGCGGGCGTCGCCGTCGCGCAGCAGCCGCGCGGCCTGCTGGTCGGGCGTGCGCCACAGGTCGGCGAACGACGCGGCGCGCGCCGTCGGGTACGGCATGACCGCGAGCGCCAGCAGCAGCACCCAGCCGCGGCGGAAGCCCAACGCGGCCAGCGGCAGCAGCGCCAGCAACAGCCAGGGGCCGCGGTCGCGCCACTGCGCGCCGCGCACGTCGTACGCGGGCGCGGCCTGCACCTGCGTACTCGCCAGCGCGGCGAGCGCGGCGACGTCGCCGCCATCGGCGCGCATCGCCACGTAACGCCCGCCGCCGGCCGCGGCGAGCGCCGCCAGCGCACGGTCGTCGCGGCGCGCCACGACCACGTCACCGCGCGCATCCTCGAGGAAGCCGCCTTCGGCGCGCGCCACCGGCGCGCCCCGCGCGGTGCCGACGCCCAGCACCGACACGCGCACGCCGGCCGCGTGCGCGCGGCGCGCCGACGCTTCGGCCGCGGCGTCGGCATCGCTGGCGACCAGCACCAGGTCGCCGCCGGCCGCGCCGGCGCGACGGATCAGCGCCGCGCCGAGATCGATCGCGCGCGCCGGCGCGTCGCCCTGCACCGGCATCACGTCGGGCGTCAGCGCGTCGATCTGTTCGAGCACGGTGTCGACGTCGCGGGTCGGCGGCGCGACCAGGAACGCGTCGCCGGCATAGGCGATCAGCGCGCTGCGACCGTCGCGGCCGGCTTCGAGCAGGTCGCGCACCTTGTAGCGCGCGCGTGTCAGCCGGTCCGGCTTGACGTCCTGCGCGAGCATGTTCGGCGCCAGCGACAGCGCGACCACGCGCACCGCCTGGTTGCGGTAGACCGGCGCCGGCAGGCGCTCCCACGCCGGGCCGGCCAGCGCCAGCACGGCCAGTGCGCCGACCAGCGCGACCAACGCCAGCGCGCCGCGGCGGCCGCCGGCGTCGCGCTCCAGCAGCGCCGGCAGCAGCGCCGGATCGGCGAGCCGCGCCAGCGCGCCCTCGCCGCGCAGCGCGCGCGCCAGCAGCGCCAGCAGCGGCGGCAGCGCGAGCAGGGCCAGCAGCCACCACGGGCGCAGGAAATGGAATTCGGCCAGCGTGCTCACGCGCACGCTCCGTGTCGCCGCGCCGCGCCCCACGGCAGCGCCGCCAGCGCCATCAACACGGCCGCCGCCAGCGGCCATACGAACAGCTCGCGCCGCGGCCGCAGCGCCTGCTGCGCGCGCGCCGCCGGCTCCAGCCGGTCGATCGCGCGGTAGGCGTCGGCGAGCTGCGCGGCGTCGGCGGCGCGGAAGTAGCGTCCGCCGGTGGCCGCGGCGACCGCGCGCAGGGTGTCCTCGTCGAGATCGGACGCCGCGCCGGGCATGCTGCCGCCGAAGAAGTCGCCGAGTACGGCATGCGCGGAGCCGATGCCGATGGTGTAGATGCGCACGCCAGCCTTGGCGGCGATGCGCGCGGCATCGCGCGGATCGAGCGTGCCGGCGGTGTTGACGCCGTCGGTCAGCAGCACCAGCACGCGCGCCGGCGCCGGCTGCTTGAGCAGGCGCCGCGTCGCCACCGCGATGGCGTCGCCCAGCACGGTTTCGCGGCCGGCCAGGCCGACCGCGCTGTCGTCGAGCTGGCCGCGCACCGCATCGAGATCGAACGTCAGCGGCGTCACCAGGTAGGCGCGGCTGCCGAACAGGATCAGGCCGACCTCGTCGCCCGCGCGGCGCGCGACGAAGTCGCCGGCGATCGCGCGCACCGCGGCATAGCGGCTGACGTCCTGGCCGGCCAGGTCCATGTCCTCGATGCCCATGCTGCCCGCGGTGTCCAGCGCCAGCAGCAGCGCGCGTCCGCTCTGCGGCAGCGCCAGCGGCGCGCCGACCTGCTGCGGGCGCGCCGCCGCCGTGACCGCCAGCAGCCATGCCAGCAGCGGCAGCCAGCGCCGCACGCCGCGCGGCAGCGCGCGCCCGATCGCGCGCAGGTCCAGCCCCGCGTGCGGCAGGCGCAGCTCTGCCGTCGGCGCCGCCGGCGGCAGCGCGTGGCGCAGCAGCCACGGCAGCGGCAGCAGCGCGAACAGCCACGGCCAGGCGAACTCAGGCATGGCGCACCACCGCGCACTCCAGCCAGCGTACGCAGGCGGCGACCAGTACGGCCGCATCGAGCTGCGCGCCCGGCGCATTCGTCGCCTGCAGCAGCCGCATGGCGTGCTCGCGCGGCAGCGCGCCCGGCGCGGCGCGTTCGAGAAAGTCCAGCCACGCCGCGCCGTCCAGCGCGGCCGCGCGCGGTTCGCGGCGCAGCGCGGCGCGGCGCAGCAGCGACGACAGGCCGCGCGCCAGCGCGGCGACA
>NZ_JBDKSX010000107.1:0-3205 GCF_039680435.1 Mizugakiibacter sp.
CGCGCGGCGAGGCGCACGCCGGCGACACCGCCTCGATCCGCGTCGGCATCGAGAAGGTCGATGCGCTGATCAACATGGTCGGCGAACTGGTGATCACGCAGTCGATGCTGGGCCAGGTCGGCGAGCACTTCGAGCCGTCGATGCTGGACACGCTGCGCGCCGGCCTGGCGCAGCTCGAACGCAACACGCGCGAGCTGCAGGAGAGCGTGATGCGCATCCGCATGCTGCCGATCAGCACGGTGTTCAACCGCTTCCCGCGGCTGGTGCACGACCTCGAGCGCAAGCTCGGCAAGCAGGTGCACCTGGAACTGCACGGCGAGCAGACCGAGCTGGACAAGACGGTGCTGGAGAAGATCGGCGATCCGCTGGTGCACCTGGTGCGCAACGCGATCGACCACGGCCTCGAGCCGCCCGAGCGGCGCCGCGCCGCCGGCAAGCCGGACACGGGCACGCTGCGCCTGAACGCCTACCACCTCGGCGGCAACATCGTCGTCGAGGTCAGCGACGACGGCGCCGGTCTGGACCGCGAAGCGATCGTGCGCAAGGCGCGTGAGCGCGGCCTGATCGGCGCCGCCGACCAGCCGGACGACGCCGCGGTCGCCGAGCTGATCTTCCAGCCGGGCTTCTCCACCGCCGCCACCACCACCGACCTGTCCGGCCGCGGCGTCGGCATGGACGTAGTCAGGCGCAACGTCAACGACCTCGGCGGCGCGGTCACGGTCGCCAGCCGGCCGGGGCGCGGCTCCACCTTCACCATCGTGCTGCCGCTGACGCTCGCCATCATCGACGGCCTGACCGCGCAGGTCGGCGACGAGCGCTACATCATCCCGCTGGTGTCGATCATCGAATCGATGCAGTTGAAGCGCGAGCAGATCAACCGCATCGGCAGCGAGGGCGAGGTGTTCCGCTTCCGCGAAGGCTACCTGCCGATCGTGCGCCTGCACGCGCTGTTCGGCTGCCGCGACGCGATCACCGACGCCACGCGCGGCATCGTCGTGGTGGTCGAGGGCGAGGGCCGCCGCGTCGGCCTGCTGGTCGACGCGCTGCTCGGCCAGCAGCAGGCGGTGATCAAGTCGCTGGAAGCGCACTACCGCCGCGTCGGCGGCATCTCCGGCGCGACCGTCACCGGCGACGGCTCGGTCGCGCTGATCGCCGACGTGCCCGGCCTGGTGCGCCTCGCGCACTGCAAGACGCGCGTCGCCGCCTGACCCGCACGCTGCGCCCACCGCGTCCGGCGGGGCCTTCCGATCGGCCGGCCGGCGGGGCTCAAGCTTTGCCGGCGCCGGCCGATTCCACGGGCAGGAGCGCCCGCCGCAGCGGGCACGGACGACGAAGGTGCGCAGCATGAGCGAGATCTCCACACGCGACGGCGCCCAGTTCGGGCAGGCCGGCGCACAGTCCCTCACGTTCAACCTGGCGGGCGAGGAGTACGGCGTCGACATCCTGGCGGTGCGCGAGATCCGCGGCTGGTCCAGGGTCACGCGCGTGCCGCAGGCGCCGGACTTCATCCTCGGCGTGCTCAACCTGCGCGGCGCGATCGTGCCGATCATGGACCTGCGCCTGCGCTTCGGCCTGCCGCGCGAGGAATACACCGCCACCACGGTGACCATCGTGGTGGCGCTGAACGGCCGCCACTTCGGCATGGTGGTGGACGCGGTGTCCGACGTGCTCGACGTGCGCGTCGACGAGATCAAGCCGGTGCCCGACTTCGGCGCCGCGGTCGACACCGAATACCTCAAGGGCCTGGTCGCGGTCGGCGAGCGCATGGTCATGCTGCTCGACGTCGAGCGCCTGCTCGGCCACGACGACTGGGCGATGGTCAAGGCCGCCGCCGAGCCCGAGGCGGCCTGACTGCGGAGGCAGGCGCACCGGACCGGCCGCGGTCGCCGGCCGGGGCGCGGACGTGCGCCGCCTCGGCGCGGACCCGCTCAAGCTTGCGCGCCCGCTGCCGATGCAGTGACTGCAACGCCGGCCTTTGCCGCACCACGATCGGGATCCCACCATGAAACTTCCGCGGTTCCACTTCAACTACACGCTGAAGCTGCGCATGCTGGTGCGCCTGGCTTTGGTGCTCTTCTTCCTGGCGCTGGTCGGCGGCGCCGGCGTGCTCGGCATGCAGCGCGCCAGCGACGCGACCGGCAACCTCTACCGCGACGCGCTGGTGCCGGCCACGCTGGTCGGGCGCATCCTCAACGACATCAACGCCAACTGGACCGAGCTGCAGCGCGCCGTGCAGGCGCACCAGGCGTCGCAGGTCGAGGCCAGCCTGCCGCTGATCGAAAGCCGCGAGGCCGAGATCAAGCAGTTGTGGGCGCAGTACCAGAAATCCGCGCTCACCGAGGCGCAGCGCAAGCAGGCCAAGCTGTTCGAGCAGGACCGCGAGATGCTGCTCGCCGGCATGGACGACGCGGCCGCCTCGCTGAAGGAGGGCGACTTCGACCGCGCCCAGGCAATGATCCAGATGAAGGTGATGCCGGCGTTCGCGCCGGTGCAGGCCGACGTCTCCACCCTGCTCGACCTGCACGTCAAGGACGGCGAGGCCAAGTTCGGCGCCGCGGCCGCGCAGAGCGCGTCGGCGCGCAACACCACCATCGTGGTGATCCTGGCCGGCCTGCTGCTGTCGCTGATCTTCGACGGCCTGTTCATCCGCTCGGTGACCACGCGCCTGGTCGAGGCGACCTCGATCGCCAAGG
The DNA here is from genome assembly GCF_039680435.1 of Mizugakiibacter sp. Taxonomy (NCBI): domain Bacteria; kingdom Pseudomonadati; phylum Pseudomonadota; class Gammaproteobacteria; order Lysobacterales; family Rhodanobacteraceae; genus Mizugakiibacter; species Mizugakiibacter sp. The sequence continues at coordinate 2,694 of NZ_JBDKSX010000107.1, forward strand.
CCATCGCCGACGGCCGCCTCCACAACGCCATCAAGATCGTCTCGCACGACGAGCTCGGGCAACTGCGCGCCGCGTTGCACGACATGGACATGCGCCTGACCGAGATCGTCACCGACGTGCGCAGCGGCTCGGAGTCGGTATCGACGGCGGCGAAGCAGATCGCGCAGGGCAACGACGACTTGTCGCAGCGCACGCAGGAGCAGGCCAGCTCGCTGGAGGAAACCGCCTCGTCGATGGAGGAGATGACCGCGACGGTGCGGCAGAACGCGGAGAACGCCTCGCAGGCCAACCAGTTGGCGCGCGGCGCGCGCGAGCAGGCCGAACGCGGCGGCGAGGTGGTCGCCAAGGCGGTGCAGGCGATGGGCGCGATCAACGAATCGAGCAAGAAGATCGCCGACATCGTCGGCCTGATCGACGAGATCGCGTTCCAGACCAACCTGCTGGCGCTGAACGCGGCGGTGGAAGCGGCGCGCGCGGGCGAGCAGGGCCGCGGCTTCGCGGTGGTGGCGACC
>NZ_JBDKSX010000108.1:0-31863 GCF_039680435.1 Mizugakiibacter sp.
GGTCGCCACCACCGCGAAGCCGCGGCCCTGCTCGCCCGCGCGCGCCGCTTCCACCGCCGCGTTCAGCGCCAGCAGGTTGGTCTGGAACGCGATCTCGTCGATCAGGCCGACGATGTCGGCGATCTTCCTGCTCGAGGCATTCACCTCGCCCATCGCCTGCACCGCGCGCGCCACCACCTCGCCGCCACGCTCGGCCTGCTCGCGCGCGCCGCGCGCCAACTGGTTGGCCTGCGAGGCGTTGCCCGCATTCTGCTTGACCGTCGCGGTCATCTCCTCCATCGACGAGGCGGTTTCCTCCAGCGAGCTGGCCTGCTCCTGCGTGCGCTGCGACAGGTCGTCGTTGCCCTGCGCGATCTGCTTCGCCGCGACGCCCACCGACTCGGAGCTGCCGCGCACCTCACGCACGATGCCGGTCAGTTTGGCATCCATGCGCTGCAACGACTCCAGCAGCCGGCCCAGCTCGTCGCGGGTCTCGATCTCGACGCGGTTGTCGAGCCGGCCCTCGGCGATGTTGTCGGCCACGCGCACCGCGGTGCCGAGCGAGCGCGTGATCGAGCGGATCAGCAGGAAGCTGAGCAGCAGGCTGAGGCCGAGCCCGGTGCCGATGGCCACATAGGCGACCATCGAGCTGCGCCGCATGTACTGCTCGTCGGCGGCGTAGGTTTCCTGGGCGATCTTCGTCTGCATCGCGACCAGCGCGCCGACGTCGCCGCGGGTCGCCGCGTAGTCGGTTTCGACGTTGCCGTCGAGCGCATCGGTCGCGTGCTTGAAATCGTGCGCGGCGAGCGCGTTCAGCGCTTCGTCCAGGGCCTTGGCAAAGGCGTCGCGATCCGTCTCGAAGCGCTTCGCCAGCGGGCGCTCGCGTTCGGACAGGTCGGCGCCGCGGAACGTCGCCAGCAGGGTGTCGATCTCGGCCTGCTTGGCGTGCACGCCGGCGACCGCGGCGTCGGCCTTGTCGGCGTCGCCCGCGTTCGCCGCCCGCAGCGCGCTCGCGCGCGCGCTGCCGAGCAGCTCGAACGCCAGCGCCAGCGCGTTGCTGGGCACCAGCTTGTTGGCATAGATGTCCTGCAGCGACTGGTTGCTGCGCTGCAGCCCGCTGATGCCGAGCGTACCGACGACCACCAGCATCACGCTGACCACGCCCAGCGTGATCATCAACTTCAGTTTGATCGAAAGACGCGACATGAACATGGAAAACCCCTCCTTTCATGGGAAGAAAATCGGGGCCCGTGCACGTGCGCACCGGTGGCCCCGTCCTGGGTACTGCGGTACTGCGCATGCGAATTCCCGGCCCGCCGCGGCCGTCGGTTGCGACGACGCGGCATCCGTCGGTCCGGGTGCCGGCACGCGTACGACCTGCCGGCGCAGCCGTCCGATCGACGGCCCTCACTTATCGGCGCTCGCCATGCGGAATTGAGCAAGCCCGGCGCAAGCTTCCGCGCCGGCGGCGGGCCGTGCCGGCGGCGCGATACTCGCCGCACCGCCATTTCCTGACTTATGCTTGGAGGCTGGACATGCCTTCCGGGCGCGCCTGCTGCGGCCCGGCGCCGATCACAGCCACATCGCAGGGGTATCTATGCGCGCCTTCCGCTCCACCACTTCGTTCGGCCGTGCCGCGCTGCTCGGCCTCGGTCTCGCCCTCGGCGGCACCGTCATCGCCGCCATCGCCGCGACGCCGGTCGCCTTCGAGGACGGCAACGCGTGGTCGCAACTGCGCGGCAGCCTGAACCCGGCCGACTACAAGCAGGACTACACGGTCGCCGGACACGCCGGCAAGACGCTGGCGCTGCGCCTGTTCTCGAAGAACCCCAACATCTACCTGAAGGTGACCGGCCCCACCGGCAGGAAGCCGCTGGTCGACACCATCAAGACGGGCGAGACGACCTGGTCGGCGCCGATGCCTGCCGACGGCGACTACACCGTCGAGGTGTACATGCTGCCGGAAATCGCCAAGGCGACGACCGGCGACCAGCCCTACGCGCTGCAGGTCGGCATCTACTGAGGCTCGGGGCCGCCGCTCCCGCACGCGGGCGGCGGCAACAGGCGGAAGCCGCTGCGCGGCTCCGCCCGGCGACGCCGCGTGGCCGGCACGCGGGTCAGTGCCGCAGCAGCGCCAGCACGATCTCGAGCGCGATCAGCAGCACGATGGCGATCTCCAGCAGCTCGGCGCGGCGGCTGGACGCTTCCTCGTACAGCGCGGCGTAGGTGTCGCGGATGATCGCCAGTTTCCGATCGACCGATGCGCTCAGCGCCGGCACGCGGAACAGCTCCAGCGCGGCGCTGTAGACGCGCGCCAGATAGACGTCCTCGGTCACCTGCAGCGCGTTGTCGACCTTCTCCGTCAGCTCGGTCACTTCGGCGACCAGCGTGTACAGCCGGCGCGCGAGATTGGCGAAGCGGCGCGAGGCCAGCAGCGAGACCGCGCGGCGCGCGTCCTCGACGCGGTCGTACATGCGCGGCAGCTCGTCGTCGAGCAGCGCGTCGTAGTAGCGGAACTCGACCAACTGCGCGTTGGCCACCTCGATCACGTCGGCGACGTCGGAATCGCGGCGCGGCTCGTAGATGAAGGCGCGGTCCCAGGTCAGCACGACCAGGTCGTCGGCGTAGTAGGAAAAGCTGCGCGCCAGCAGGTCGCGCCGCGCGGCTTCCGACAGCGGGCGCGCCTCGCCCGACAGCAGCCCGGCCAGGTCCACCCGCGCGCGCAACGCCGCCGCGTCGAGCGGCTCGTCCAGCGCATGCACGGTGCCGAGCAGGTAGTCCTCCTGCAGCACGGCTTCGCCCGCCGGCCGCGTCAACGCGGGCGCGACGATCGTGCGCACGTGATCCAGCAGCGCGTCCCAGAACGCCGGCGGCGCACCCGGCCCCACGGCGCGGTCGAGCGCGTTGAAGCGCGCGGCGAATTCGCTCCACGACGCGTCGGCGACGGCGACGCGCACGGCCAGCGCGGCGACGCCGAAGTCGTACAGGCGCGCGGTGACCTGCGCGCTCACCTCGGCTTCGCCCAGCCGCAGCGCCACCGGCTCCAGCACCAGGCGCAGCGGCGGCACGCCGAAGGCGAGCGCCTTGGGCGGCGCGCTGCTCAGGCGGGTGCGGCTGCTGGCGCCGCCGACGTGCGCGGCCCACAGCGCCTCGGCGCGGGCGAGGTCGATCGCATAGGCGATGTCGAACAGCCGCAGCGCGACCAGTTCGCCGGACCGGATCGTGATGGCGGACGCGCTCACCGTCGCATGCTCCTGCGCCCTGCTGCGGGAACCGAGTGTAGCGGGCCGCCGCACCGCGCGCTGCGGCGGCGCCGGTCGATCAGCCCAGCGCGCGGACGCGGAAGCTGCGGCCCTTGATCCTGCCCTCGCGCAGGCGCCGCAGCGCCTTGTCGGCCAGCTCGCGCCGGATCGCCACGTAGGCGCGGGTGGCGAACACGTCGATCTTGCCGACCGCCTCGGCGGCGAGGCCGGCCTCGCCGGTCAGCGCGCCGAGGATGTCGCCCGGGCGCATCTTGTCGCGGCGACCGCCGTCGATCACCAGGGTCGCCATCGGCGCCAGCGTCAGCGTCTTGCCCTTCGGCGCGGACAGCTTGAGCGTGCCCCACGCCACCGGCGCCCCCTGGCGTTCCTCGATGGCCGCGACGCGCGGGCGTTCGCGCGGCGTGCACAGGCTGAGCGCAAGCCCCTGCCGGCCGGCACGCCCGGTGCGGCCGATGCGGTGCACGTACGCCTCGGGATCGCTGGCCACGTCGAACGCGATCACCGCGGGCAGCTCCTTGATGTCGAGGCCGCGCGCGGCGACGTCGGTCGCGACCAGCACCGCGCAACTGCGGTTGGCGAAGCGCACCAGCACCTCGTCGCGTTCGCGCTGGTCGAGCTCGCCGTGCAGCGCCAGCGCGGAGAAGCCGCGGCGGTCGAGGTCCGCGGCGACCTCTTCGGTATCGCGTCGGGTGTTGCAGAACACCAGTGCGGACTCGGGCCGGTGCGCGGCCAGCAGCGCGGCCAGCGCGTCGAGCTTGCGTGCCGGCTCGACTTCGTAGAAGCGCTGCTCGATGGCGCCCTCGGCGTGCGCGGTGTCGACGATCACCTCGACCGGGTCGTGCTGGAATTTCGCGCTGATCTCGCGGATCGCCTCGGGATAGGTCGCCGAGAACAGCAGGGTCTGGTGGTGTTTGGGCATCTTGCCGGCGATCTCGGCGACCGCCTCCTCGAAGCCCATGTCGAGCATGCGGTCGGCCTCGTCCAGCACCAGCACCTTGACCCCGCCCGCGTGCAGCGCACCCTTGCGCAGCAGTTCCTGCACGCGCCCCGGCGTGCCGACGACGATGTGCGGATCGTGCACCAGCGAGGCCAGCTGCGGGCCGAGCGGCATGCCGCCGCACAGGGTCAGCAGCTTGACGTTGGGGATGAATGCGGCGAGCCGGCGGATCGCCTTGCTCACCTGGTCGGCCAGCTCGCGCGTGGGGCACAGCACCAGCGCCTGCAGGCGGATCGTGGCGGGATCGAGCCGCGCCAGCAGGCCGAGCCCGAACGCCACGGTCTTGCCGCTGCCGGTGCGCGCCTGCGCGATCACGTCGCGTCCCTCCAGCATCGGCGGCAGGCTGTGTGCCTGCACCGGCGTCATGCGCGCATGGCCGAGCGCATCGACGCCCTGCAGCAGGGGCGCCCCCAGGGGCAACGAAGCGAAGTCAGTCATGCGCCATGATCGCAAAAACGGCGGCGGCGCGCGTATCGCGGCGCCGGGCGGCTGCACCTCCCGTGCCCGGCAAGGCGCATACTGAGTGCGGCCCACCGTACGGAACGGCCGTACTCCACAGAGGAAAGCGCCATGAGCAAGGGCATGAACCAGAAGAAGGACACGAAGAAGAAACCGACCCGCACGATGAAGGAGAAGCGGGCGGCCAAGCACGAAAAGAAGGCGGCCAAGTCGTTCACGCCGGCCTGACCCCGCCTCGACACGGCGCCGCGCAAGGCGGCGCCGCGGGTTTTCCGCATCTTGCACGCGGTTCATCGCGCGCGACGCGCTCCGCTGCGGCGTTTCGGCTGCGCGACGCTTCTTCGCTACAATGCGCCCTTTCCGAGGGACGATGATGGCGAAAACCAACTATTCATTCGAGAAGCGCCAGCGCGATCTGGCCAAGAAGAAAAAGCAGGACGAAAAGCGCCAGAAGAAGGCTGCGCGCAACGCGGGCGGCGGCGCGGATGCCGCGCCGGAATCCGCGCCCGGCGCCGTGCCGCCCGCCCCGCACGCGGACTGAGCGGCCTCCGCGGCGGACCGCCGCGGCCGCATCGACCGGCGCGCCGCGGAACCCGCCGCGCGCCTACCACTGGGTGCGTTCGGGCAGCAGCCCCTTCAGCTCGGCATCGGTCAGGTTGCGCCATTGGCCGATGCGCAGGTTGCCGAGCTTCACGTTGATGATGCGCACGCGCCGCAATTGCGTGACCCGATAGCCGAACGCCGCCGCCATCAGCCGGATCTGCCGGTTCAGGCCCTGGGTCAGCACGATGCGGAAGCCGAACTTGGCGATGCGCGCGGTGCGGCATGGCTTGGTCATCTGGCCGTGGACGCGCACGCCGCGCGCCATGCCGGCGAGGAAGCCCTCGCTGACCGGCTTGTTCACGCCGACCAGGTACTCCTTCTCGTGCGCGTTCTCCGAGCGCAGGATCTCGTTGACGATATCGCCGTTGCTGGTCAGCAGGATCAGCCCTTCGGAATCCTTGTCGAGGCGCCCGACCGGGAAGATGCGCTGCTGGTGGTCGACGAAATCGACGATGTTGCCCGGCACGCCGGTGTCGGTGGTGCAGGTGATGCCGATCGGCTTGTTCAGCGCGATGTAGACATGGCGGCGCGCGCCGCGCGGCGCCGCCTTCAGGCGCACGATCTCGCCGTCGACGCGGACCTCGTCGCCTTCCAGCGCCTTCGCGCCGACCTCGGCGCGCGCGCCGTTGATCGTCACCCGCCCGGCGGCGAGCAGCTCGTCCGCCTCGCGGCGCGAACACAGGCCGGTTTCGCTGATGTACTTGTTGACGCGCATGCGCAGTCGCGGGGCGGCGGAAAGCGCGCATTATCCGTCAGGACCGCGGCGTGCGGCGCGGACGCGCGGCCATGCGCGTGGGAGAATGCCCGGCCATGGCCCACCCCTCCGCCGATTCCGCTGCCGTCCGCTGCGACACCTGCCAGGCCTGCTGCTGCCGGCTCAAGGTCGTGCTGCAGCCCGATGACGCCGTGCCCGATGCATACATCGACGTCGACGCGCACGGCATGCAGGTGATGGCCCGGCTCGAGGACGGCTGGTGCATCGCCCTCGACCGCGACACGATGCGCTGCACGATCTACGCCGACCGCCCGCTCGTGTGCCGCGAGTTCGCGATGGGCGGCGCCGACTGCCGCGAAGAACGCGCGGCCTGGCTGGACGCGCGGCGTTAGGCGCCGCCCACGGCGCCGCGTTCATGGGCTCTCTCGCCACCGGATAGAGGATCGGCGCGAGGGGTGCCGTCCGCAGGACGGCCGCTGTTCGCCAACGCAATGCACGCGCTGCCGCATGCGCCGCGCGATCATCTCCCTCTCCCCAGCGGGGAGAGGGAAAGCAAAGCCAAAGCGCGCCGCCGCGCAGCGCGAGATAAGGCGAAGCGTTCAGTGCTTCGCGTACACCGCCATCACGTCGCGGCGCAATGCGGCCTGGCTCGTGCCGCGGCTGTAGAACATGTGGCCGCCGGGATATTCCTTCACCTGCACGCGGCTGGCGTCGCCCATCACCGGCATCTGGTCGACGATCAGCACGGAGGCCATGAACGGGCACGACAGGTCGCCCCAGCCGTGCACGATCAGCACCTGCAGCTTGGGGTCGATCGCCACCGCCTGGCGCAACTCCTGCACCGAACCGCGTCCTGAACCTTCGCGGTTCCACAGGCGGTTCACCTCGTAGCTGAGCGCGTTGTAGCGGCCGTCGTACTTCCAGCCGACGGTGCGGGTGATGAAGTCGACCATCGCCGTGGTGGTCGGCGCGATGATGCCGTCGAGGATCGGGTCGTTGGTGCGCTGCTCGGGGTCGAACGGGAACGGATCCCACGCGGTCACGTTGGAATCGTAGCGGCTGCCGAGCTTGCCCTCGGCACGGTACACCTCGCGCAGGTAGGCCTGTGTCTCCAGTCGCCCGCCGGAGCGGCGCACGAAGGCCGGATCGAGGCCGGAGAGTTCGGTGACGCGCTTGACGATGCGCTCCAGCGCCTGCGGATCGGAGCGCCCCTTGAGCAGGTCGGTGACGTAGTCGCCGCGCGTGTAGGCGATCACGTCGGCCATCGCCGCATCGGTCAGCTTGCCCTGCCGCTCGAGGTTGGCGGCGGCGATGCTGGGCAGGGTCAGCATCCACGGCAGCGGCGACAGGTCGCCGTCCTTGGAAGCGTCCGGATCGAGGTACGGCGAGACCAGCACCATGCCGTTCATCGCCACGCCGAGGCGCGTCTGCAGGTAGTGCGTGATGCGCGGACCGCGGAAGCCGCCGTAGCTTTCGCCGACCAGGTACTTGCGCGAGGTCATGCGCCCGTTCTTCACCAGCCAGTCGTAGACCACGCGCGACAGGTAGTGGATGTCGGCATCGGTGGCGTAGAACTGCTTCTTCGCCTCGTCTTCCGGCACGCGCGCGCGGCTGAAGCCGGTGCCGACCGGGTCGATGAACACGAGATCGGTGAAATCGAGCCAGGTGCCGGGGTTGTCGCGCAGCGTGGCCGGGTCCGACGGGCTGTCGCCTTCGGCGCCGAACTGCACGTGCTTCGGCCCGAGCGCGCCGAGGTTCAGGTACACCGACGAGGCACCCGGCCCGCCGTTCAGCGCGAACGTCACCGGGCGGTCGCGACCGGGCACGGTGTAGGCGACGTACATCACGTCGGCGATCACCTTGCCCTTCGCGTCGCGCACCGGCAGCGAGCCGACGGTGGCCTGGTAGCGCACCGTCCTGCCGCCGATCTCCACGCTCTGCTGCACGGACTTGTCGGCCGGGAACGGCGGCAGGTCCATGCCGTCGTCGGCGTGACTCGCCTTGGCGTCCTTCGCCGGCGCATCGGCGGCGAAGGACGGCGCCGGCGCGAACGCGCCGACAGTCAGGCACGCCGCCAGCACGGCGGCCATGGAACGCTGGAACATGCGGAACCCCTTGTCGAATGCAACGAAGCGGACCCGCGCAGGTTAGCCGCCATCGTGCCGGCTGCGATGTGCCGAAAGGCGCATTTGGAAGGTCGGCGCCGCGGCATCCGCTGGTTGCGCTCGCGTCATCCCGGTGTGCCATGCCGCCGCCGTGCGCGGCGGTGGTCTGCCCGGAAATATCCAAGGCGGGCCCGACGGCGCCGTGGCAAACCCGGGTCGAATTCCGATGGCGCACACCCGCAATCTGCGCGCGTGGGCACGAGTGCGCGATGTCTGTTCGCACCTCAGCCGCAAGGCGCACGGCGAGGGCCTGCTCAGCGTAGCGAGGCGATCGATCGAGCAACCGAAAAAAAAACTAAAGGTGATGCTCACATTGCCGTTAAGTACTTTTGTACACAGATGTAAATGTCTCTGGTCAAGACGCATGGATGCGATGGGTCGCAGCCCCAGGCATGCGAGTCGGCGCATCACGCGATCGAACCCGACGGCCGCCTGCCGCAGGTCGCGCGCACAAACCGCGCCCGCCCCCCAGCGTGGACGTTCCGCAGGTGGTCCGCCCGCGCCAGCGCCTCCGCATGCCGTCTTGACGTAACAGGGCCCCGTACTCACAAAAAAGAACAAGAACGCAGCAAGGGATATGGACCTTCGCACAAGACCGAAGCTGGAAGCCCTGCGGTCGGCGCTCATGGACTTCCATCGGGCGCACTTGAACCGCCACCTCCCGCATGCGCTCGCGCTGATCGCGTTGGCCCTGCCGCTCGCCGACGGCCCCGACCTCTCCGACCTCGCGACGATGGCGCTGGTCGCCATCGGCACCGGAGCGGGCGCGACGATAGCCTGGCGTAGCGCGCCGGCGCGCATCGAGAACCGGCACCGCCGCGAAGTGGAGGACTTCATCGACGGGCTGGGCGCGCTCGAACAGGAAATCACTTCGCTCTGGGTAAAGCAGATCGAGACCGGCCGCAGCGAAAGCGAGCGCGCCATCGTCGAATTGACCGGTCGCTTCTCCGGCATCGTCGAAAAACTTGGCAGGGCGGTCGACGCCTCGAACCTGTCCGCACAATCGGTGGACAGCGCACAGGGATTGACGGCGGTGTTCGCCAGGAGTGAGGCGAGCCTGCAATCGGTGATCCGCTCGTTGCGGACCGCGCTGAGCCGCGGCGACGACCTGCTGGGCGGCGTCGGCAACCTCGTGCAGTTCATCGATCAATTGAAGGAGATGGCCGCCGCAGTCGCCAGCATTGCCCACCAGACCAACCTGCTGGCGCTCAACGCAACGATCGAAGCAGCGCACGCCGGCGAGGCCGGACGCGGATTCGCCGTGGTGGCGGACGAGGTGCGCAAGCTCTCCAACCTTTCCGGCGAAACCGGCCGCCAGATCGGCAAGAAGGTCGCCACCATCAGCGACGCCATCCATGCCGCATTCCAGGCAGCGGAAACGTTCGCCGAGGAAGATGCTGCGTCGGTGACCGACGCGGAAGCCGCCATCGGCGGCGTGCTGGACGATTTCCGGCGAGTGATCGGCAGCCTGTCCAAAGCGGCGAGCATCTTGCGCAGTACCGGCATCGGCATCAAGGACGAGGTGGCCGAGTCGCTGGTGCTGCTGCAGTTCCAGGACCGCACCAGCCAGATCCTGAGTCACGTGCGCGACAACATCCAGGCTTTTCCCGCCTGTCTGGAGAAGAGCGGCGACGCCTGGCGCGCGCACGGGCGCCTGATGGCCATCGACTGGTCCGAACTGCGACGGGAGCTGGAAAGCTCCTACGCAACGCATGAAGAGCACCGCAACCACGACGCCGGCAGCACCATCGCGGCCGGCGACGAAATCACATTTTTCTAGGAGGCGGAGTACGCGATGTCCAGGACCATCATGATCGTCGACGACTCGGCCTCGCTGCGACAGGTCGTCGCCATCGCGCTGAAAGGCGCCGGCTACGCGGTGATCGAAGGCTGCGACGGCCAGGACGCGCTGGCGCGGCTGAACGGGCAGAAAGTGCACCTGATCATCAGCGACGTGAACATGCCCAACATGGATGGCCTCAGCTTCGTGCGCGCCGTCAAGCAGATGCCGGACTACAAATTCACGCCGGTCATCATGCTCACGACCGAATTCACCGACAAGAAAAAACAGGAAGGCCAGGCCGCGGGGGCGAAGGCCTGGATCGTCAAACCCTTCAAGCCGGAACAACTGCTGGGCGCGGTGCAGAAGCTGTGCCCGTCGTGACGGGACGCCACATCGCACCGCGCCGCACCACTCACCGGAGGACACCATGGCAACGGAACGAAAGCGGAAGAAATCCGCACCCCCTTTGTGCATCGAGGGGGAGATGAGCATCTATCGGGCGCGCGAGCTCAAGCAGACACTGCATGCGCCCCTGGAAAAAACGGCGACGATCGAGGTGGACCTGTCCGCCGTCACCGAACTCGACACCGCGGGCCTGCAGCTCCTGCTGCTGGCAAAACGGTCCGCGCAGGCGAGACAAGGCGATCTCCGCATAGTCGCGCACAGCCCCGCCGTGGGCGAAGTCTTCGCGCTGCTCCAGCTCGACGGACACTTCGGCGTCTCCGCCCCTGCCTCATCCGATACTCCGCAGAGGCACTGACATGGAACTCGATCAGGCGCTGCAGACTTTCATCGCCGAAAGCCGCGAGCAGCTCGAAGACATGGAAAACGCCCTGCTCGCCGTGGGGCGGGAGGAGGAGGACGAGTCCGAGAAGGTAAACGCGATCTTTCGCGCCGCCCACACCATCAAGGGTTCGTCCGGCCTGTTCGGGCTCGATCACGTCGTCGCCTTCACGCACGTCGTGGAAAGCGTGCTGGACCGCGTTCGCGACGGCGAGATTCTTCTGGTCGACGACCTGGTCAGCCTGCTGCTGTCCTGCCGCGACCACATGGGGATGCTGATCGACGCGGTGGCGAACGAGGGCGCCGACGCAGGCGGCGGCATTGCGGAACAGGGCGCCCCGCTCGTCGCGCGGCTACGCGGGTACCTGGACGCACCGCAGTCCGCCGATCCGCCGGCGGCAGCCGCGCCGGCCGCCGCGCCCGCAGGCGACGCCGCGGCGGAAGATCCCGCGGACGACGAACCCGCCGGCGCCGACCGCTGGCACATCTCGCTGCGCTTCGGCCCGAACGTTCTGCGCGACGGCATGGACCCGCTGTCGTTCCTGCGCTACCTCGGCCGGCTCGGCGCCATCACCGGCATCGCCACGCTGTCCGACGCCATGCCGGACGCCGCGGAGATGGATCCCGAAGCGTGCTACCTCGGCTTCGAGATCGCATTCGAGAGCGACGCCGACAAGGCCGCCATCGAAAGCGTGTTCGAATTCGTGCGCGACGACTGCAGCATCCGCATCCTGCCGCCGCACAGCCGCGTTTCCGAATACGTCCGCCTGATCCGCGAACTGCCCGAGGAAACCGCACGCCTGGGCGAGATGCTGGTTCGCTGCGGCACGGTGACGGCCGGCGAACTCGAAGCCGCGCTGGACACGCAGACGGTGCAGTCGGCGCAACCCTCGGAAGCGCCGCGGCAGCCGATCGGCGCCATCCTGGTCGAGCAGGGTTCCGTGCAGCCCGCCGTGGTCGAGGCCGCGCTGGCCCGGCAAAAGCAGGTGAACGAGCTGAAGGGGCAGGAAAGCCGCTCGATCCGCATCGACGCCGACAAGCTCGACCAACTGATCAACCAGGTCGGCGAGCTGATCATCGCCGGCGCCAGCGTCAACCTGATCGCGCAGCGCGCGCACAACGTCGAACTGCAGGAACGCGCATCCACGCTGTCCAGCCTGGTCGAATCGGTGCGCGACAGCGCGCTGCAACTGCGCATGGTCCGCATCGGCGCGACCTTCAGCCGCTTCCAGCGCGTGGTGCACGACGCCGCCCGGGAAATCGGCAAGGACATCCGGCTCGCGGTCAGCGGCGAGGACACCGAACTCGACAAGACCGTGGTGGAGAAGATCGCCGACCCGATCACGCACCTGGTCAGGAACGCCATCGACCACGGCATCGAGCCGGCGGAGCAGCGCGCGGCAAGCGGCAAGCCGGCGCAAGGCACGGTCAGGCTCAACGCCTACCACGACTCCGGCTCCATCGTCATCGAAGTGAGCGACGACGGCGGCGGCCTGAAGCGCGACAGGATTCTCGCCAAGGCCATCGAACGCGGCCTGGTGGAACCGGGCCGCAGCCTCGCCGACGGCGAAATCCTCGATCTCGTGTTCGAGCCGGGCTTCTCCACCGCCGAGGCAGTCACCAGCCTGTCCGGGCGCGGCGTCGGCATGGACGTGGTGAAGCGCAACATCGCCGCGTTGCGCGGCAGCGTGAGCATCGCCAGCGAGGAAGGCGTGGGCACCACGGTCACGGTGCGCCTCCCGCTCACGCTCGCCATCATCGACGGCTTCCAGGTCGAGATCGGCAAGACCGCCTTCGTCGTCCCGCTCGACATGATCGAGGAGTGCGTCGAGCTGTCCGCCGAACCCGGCCACGACTACACCAACCTGCGCGGCCAGGTCCTGCCGTTCATCCGCCTGCGCGACCTGTTCAAGGTCGAAGGCAAGCCGGCGCGGCGCGAAAACATCGTGGTGCTGAAGTACGCCGGGCAGAAGGCCGGGCTGGTGGTCGACACGCTGGTGGGGGAATTCCAGACCGTGATCAAGCCGATGGGCAAGCTGTTCGGCCAGGTCAGGTGCATCAGCGGTTCCACCATCCTCGGCAGCGGCGACGTGGCCCTGATCCTGGACGTGCCGTCGCTGGTGCAGCAGGCCATCCAGCAGGGTGCGCCCCAGGTTTCTTCGAAGCAGGCGGCCGTCGCGGCATCGGCCTGCTGAACCAGAACATCCATTCTTCTTTCAGGGGAAACGAACCATGTTCAAGAACATGAAAATCGGCATGCGGCTCGGCCTCGGCTTCGGCCTGGTGGTCATCCTGCTGATGGGTATCGCCTATCTCGGCATCAGCCGGCTGAGCAACCTCAGCGACAGCATGGGCATCATCGTGCACGACCGCTATGCCAAGGTGGCCATCGTCAACGAGATGAACAACAGCGTCGGCACCATCGCCACGGCCATCCGCAACATCATCCTCACCAGCGATCCCACACGAGCCAAGGAAGAAGCGGACAAGATCGAGCAGGAGCGCAAATTGCTCGACGACAACATGGAAAAGCTGGACAAGGTCATCACCCAGGAAAAAGGCATCGCCATCCTCAAGAACATCAAGGCGAGTCGCGCCCGATATGCCGAGGGACGGGCGCGCACCTTGAAATTCATCCAGGACGGCAAGAAGGACGAGGCGATCCAATTTCTCTTCAGCGACCTGGTGCCGGCGCTCAAGGCAGTCGAATCCGACATGCAGAGCCTGGCCGGCTTCCAGAGCGACTTGATGAACAAGTCCAGCGACGACGCGGAAGCCGCATACAACTCGGCGCGCACCATGATGCTGGGCCTTGCGGGAGCCGCGCTGCTGCTGGCGCTTATCATCGCGCTGTGGGTGACGTTCAGCATCACGCGGCCGCTGGGCGAGGCGGTGAATGCGGCCAACCGGCTGGCGCAGGGCGACCTCACCGTGCACATACAGGCGGCCAGCAAGGACGAGACGGGGCAACTGCTGCTGGCGATGCAGAACATGATCGCCAAGCTCACCCAGGTGGTCGCCGAGGTCAACAGCGGCGCCGAAGCGTTGGCCAGCGCCTCGGAGGAGGTGAACACCACCGCGCAGTCGCTGTCCCAGGCCTCCAGCGAGCAGGCCGCCGGCGTCGAGGAAACCAGCGCGTCGATCGAGCAGATGACCGCTTCGATCTCGCAGAACACCGAGAACGCCAAGGTCACCGACTCCATGGCCAGCAAGGCGGCCACGGACGCAAGCGAAGGCGGCGAGTCCGTCAACGCTACGGTGACGGCGATGAAGGACATCGCCAGAAAGATCGGCATCATCGACGACATCGCCTACCAGACCAACCTGCTGGCGCTGAACGCGGCGATCGAGGCGGCGCGCGCCGGCGAACACGGCAAGGGCTTCGCGGTGGTCGCAGCGGAAGTGCGCAAGCTGGCCGAGCGCAGCCAGGTGGCCGCGCTGGAGATCAGCGAGCTGGCCTCGGGCAGCGTGGATCTCGCCGAGAAGGCGGGCAAGCTGCTCGACCAGATCGTGCCGAGCATCAAGAAGACCTCGGACCTGGTCCAGGAGATTGCCGCCGCATCGGTGGAACAATCGTCCGGCGTAGGTCAGATCAACGCGGCGGTGAGCCAGTTGAGCCAGGCCACGCAGCAGAACGCATCGAGCTCCGAAGAACTCGCCGCCACTGCCGAGGAGATGAGCAGCCAGGCCGAGCATCTTCAGCAGATGATGGCGTTCTTCAAGCTTGATCACGCCGCCATCGAGTCGGTCGGCGCACGGAAACCCGCGGCCGGCGTGCGCAAGGTCGCCGCGGGCGCCAAGCCGAGGACGGGCGGCGCGCCCGCGCCGAAAACGGCCGGCGAACTGGCGCTCGCAGGCGCCCCCGAACTCGACGAAGCGCAGTTCACCAAGTTCTGAGGGCCGCCATGAACGCATCAGCGCAGGTGGACGACAAGCGGCCGGGCGTGCCCCGCTCGGCAACGGCTGCGGAGGCGCAAGCCGCCGACGAGCAGTCGCAATATCTGACCTTCATGCTCGGCGGCGAACAATTCGCCATCGGCATCCTCGGCATCAAGGAGATCATCGAGTACGCCGGCCTGACCGAGGTGCCGATGATGCCGGAATGCATCCGCGGCGTGATCAACATGCGCGGCGCCGTGGTGCCGGTGCTCGACCTGTCCGCGCGCTTCGGCAGGAAAGTCACGGCGATCACCAAGCGAACCTGCATCATCATCGTCGAGATCGAGTCCGACGGCGAACGCCACGACATGGGCGTCATCGTCGATGCCGTCAATGCGGTGCTGGAAATACCCCTGTCAGAAATCGAGCCGGCGCCGGCATTCGGAGCGAAGATCCGCACCGACTTCATTGCCGGCATGGGCAAGGTCAACGGCAAATTCGTGATCCTGCTCAACGTCGACCAGGTGTTGTCACCCGACGAGATCAGCGCACTGGCGCAGGTCGGCGCGAACGCACAGGCATCCGCCGGCGTGCCCGGCCCGACCTGAGCCCGCCTGCATGCTCCTCTCAGTCGTGCGCGGAGCAGAAAACGGCATTACCGGCCGTGAGCCCGTCTTGGACGGGCCCACGCCCCGACGGATCACCGCCATGGGCCCGGCCCCCATCTCAGACAGGGAATTCGTCCAGTTCCAGCGGTTCATCTTCGATGCCGCCGGCATCACGCTGTCGCCCGCAAAGAAAGCGCTGGTCAGCGGACGCCTGGCCAAGCGCCTGCAGCAATACAGGCTCGACAACTACGGCGAGTACTTCCGCCTGCTGGCGAGCGGCGAAGCGCCCGAAGAAACGCAGACCGCGATCGACCTGCTGACGACCAACGAAACCTACTTCTTCCGCGAACCCAAGCATTTCGACTTCCTGCGGCAACACGTCGCCGCGACGCACCGCCGGACGGAAACCTTTCGCGTCTGGAGCGCCGCCAGTTCGAGCGGCGAGGAGGCCTACAGCATCGCCATGACGCTGGCCGACTGCCTTGGCGATGCGCCTTGGGAGGTCGTCGGATCCGACATCAGCATGCGGGTACTGCAACGGGCGCGTGCCGGCCACTATCCGCTCGAACGCTGCAAGCACATCCCGCCGGCCTACCTGCGCCGGTTCTGCCTTCGCGGCATCGGCGCGCAGCAGGGCACCCTGCTGATCGACGGCAGCCTGCGCAACCGCGTGCGGTTCACGCCGGCCAACCTCAACGCGGCGCTGCCTCAACTAGGCAGCTTCGACGCCATTTTCCTGCGCAACGTGATGATCTATTTCAACAACGACACCAAGCGCAAGGTCGTCGAGCGCGTGTTGCCGCTGCTGAAACGCGGCGGGCACTTCTACATCGGCCACGCGGAAAGCCTGAACGACATCACCAAAGCCGTGCACATGCTGGCGCCATCGGTCTACCGGAAGCCCTAGGCCATGCGCGGCGCAAACAGGAAGACCGACATATTCCTGCAACCCGGCGATCACTTCGTGGGCGGCGACGGCTACCGGATACGCACGCTGCTGGGGTCGTGCGTGTCGATCACGCTGTGGCACCCCGCGACGCGGACGGGCGCGATGTCGCATTTCCTTCTTTCGAGGCGCGGCGAATTCGCCGCGGCCGAGACCGAGGCCGACGGACGCTACGGCGAGGAGGCGCTGACGCTGATGCTGCGGGAGCTGAGGCACGCGGGGGTGCGGACCACCGAATGCCAGGCGAAGATCTTCGGCGGCGGCAACATGTTCCCGGATCGCGCCACGGCGAATGTCCTCGACATCGGCCGGCGCAACGGCGAAACCGCGCGCGCCCTGCTGCAGCTCCATCGGATACCGATCGTTTCGGAGTCGCTGTTCGGTGCCGGCCATCGCCAGGTCGTCTTCGACATCGAGAGCGGCCACGTCTGGTCGCGCCAGGTCCACCCTGCCGACCCCTTCCGGCGCGGCGGCTCCCCGACATGAGCCCGATCAAGGTGCTGGTGGTCGACGACTCCGCCGTCGTGCGGCAGGTGCTCACCGCCATGCTCGACGCGGAGCCGGGCATCGAAACCATCGGCGCGGTGGCCGACCCACTGCTCGCCATGGAACGCATGAAGCTGCGCTGGCCCGACGTGATCGTGCTTGACGTCGAGATGCCGCGCATGGACGGCATCACCTTCCTGAAGAAGATCATGCACGAGCGGCCAACGCCGGTAGTCATCTGCTCGACCCTGACCGAAAAGGGCGCGCAGACCACCGTCGAAGCGCTCTCCGCCGGCGCATGCGCGATCATCACCAAGCCCAAGCTCGGCCTCAGGCAGTTCCTGCACGATGCGTCCGACGACCTGATCGCCGCGGTCAGGTCCGCCGCGTGCGCGAACGTCAAACGCCTGGCTGCACGCAGCGCCGCGACGCCGGTGGCGCCAGCCAGGTACACGGCGGACATCATCCTGGCGCCGGGCGAGGCGCGCGCAATGGCGCGGACGACCGAGCGCGTCGTGGCCATCGGCACCTCGACCGGCGGAACGCAGGCGCTCGAGGAAGTGCTGACCGCGTTGCCCCGGGTATCGCCCGGCATCGTCATCGTGCAGCACATGCCGGAGAAGTTCACCGCCGCGTTCGCCGCCCGGCTCGACGGACTGTGCCAGGTGGCCGTCAAGGAGGCCGTGAACAACGATCGCGTCGTCCCGGGGCGCGCGCTGATCGCGCCCGGCGGCAGGCACATGCTGCTGCGGCGCAACGGCGCGCAGTATTTCGTCGAGGTCACCGACGGTCCGCTGGTGAACCGGCACCGCCCGTCGGTCGACGTGCTGTTCCGCTCGACCGCGAAATGCGCCGGTGCGAATGCGCTCGGCATCATCATGACCGGCATGGGCGATGACGGCGCCGCCGGCCTGCTGGAGATGCGCAAGGCCGGCGCGCGGACCGTCGCGCAGGACGAGGCGAGCTGCGTGGTGTATGGCATGCCCAAGGAGGCGGTCGGGCGCGATGCCGTGGAGAAATCGGTGCCGCTGAGCGCGATCGCGAGGGAAATCCTGCTGCAAATGCGCGCCTGAGAGGCCGCTCAATTCTCCCTTCGCGCGCCGGCTGCATCGGGACGCAGTCCGCGCCAGGCCGCCGCCAGCGCGCCGTACATCGTCGCCACCCACGCCGCCAGCGCCACCCACAGCATGATGCGCGGCACCCACTGCAGCGGCGCGAAGTCGGCGGCGAGCGACAGCCGCCAGGTCGCCAGCGCGTACATCCCCAGCGGGAACACCAGGCTCCAGAAGCTCGGGTGGTAGCCGAGGCGCTCGCCGCGCACCACGTATTTCCACACGCCGAACACCACCAGCAGCGGAATCCACCATGTCGCCCAGGCCCACAGGATCAGCGTGGTGCCGTCGGCGAACGGCCGCAGCGCGAGCAGGAACGGGATGCCGGTGTCGGACATGATCAGCGTCGAGCCGGCGTTGGTGCTGATCGCGGCGGCGCCCATGATCACCCAGAACAGCGGCGTCATGTCCGCCGATTCCACGCGCAGGAAGAACAGTCGATAGCTGAACAGGGTGATGAAGATGCCGTAGTGGACGATGCCGACGCCCCACAGCATGTGCGCGGCGACGAACATCGGCGCCTTCCACGTCCCGAGCGCCGGAGCCAGCAGCGCGCCGAGGATCGCCAGCGACTCGGTGCCGACGATGGCGATCAGCCAGCCGCCGTGGATCACGTCGGCGCCGCTGCCGGCGTTGACGAAGGTGAGCACGCTGAAGCTGAGGTAGGCCAGCGCGATCCACACCACGAACGCGAACAGCCACAGCGCCAGCGCCGCCGACACGTGCCCGCGCATCAGCAACTGGATGCCGAGCACGTCCGCGGCGGCGACGATGGTGAAGAACGAGAACACCAGGCGCGGGTCGACCAGGTCGGCCCACAGCGCGCGCGGAAACAGCAGCGTGCGCAGCGCCAGCGCCAGCGTCAGCCAGCCGAACGCCAGCAGGTTGACGCCGAGCAGCGCGTCGGAGAGCGGCTCGAAACCGAGCAGGCGCGCCGTGTTGGAGATGATGCCGGTGGCCATCACCATGGCGAAGTAGCCGGGATAGAGCCGCCGGATACCGTCCGCGAGCCGCGCGCGCAGCGCCGTCGCCGGCGCATCGCCGCACGCTACCGTCTTCGTCGACACTGCGTTCGCCATGCCCCACCCCCCCGTCGCGTCCCGCCTGCGGGCGCAACCCCGATGCGCACAAGTAGCATCCGCCGCGATCCGCGTCCTGCGGCAGGATGCCGCAGCCGCCGCGGCGAAATCTCGCGATCACGACGCCCGCACCTGCCCTTCCACGCTGCCGCGCACCTGCATGCCGGCGCGCTGCGCGCGACGGCGCTGATAGAGGTGTTCGTCGGCGCGCTGGATGGTGCGCTCCAGCGACTCGCCGTCGCTGTGCAGCGCCCAGCCGTAGGAAAAGCCGGTCGGCGTCTGCGCGCGCGCCTGGCGCTCGATGCGCGCCACCAGGCCGGCGAGATCCGTCGCCGAAGCGCCGTCGACCAGCAGCACGAATTCGTCGCCGCCGAGGCGCACCACCGCGTCGCCGCTGCGCCCGATCCCGGAGAGGAAGCCGCCCATCGCCACCAGCACCGAGTCGCCCTGCTTGTGGCCGAGGGTGTCGTTGACCGCCTTGAAGTGGTCGAGGTCGACGACCACGCAGCCCCAGCGCCCGTGCGGGCCGGCGCGCCGCTCGAACTCCTCGAGATAGCGCCGGTTCCAGCAGCGCGTCAGCGGATCGCGCCGGCTCAGCTCGATCAGCCGCCGCTCGTAGTCCTCGCGCTCGGTGATGTCCTGCGCGTAGCCCAGCACGTAGGGGCTGTCGTCGTCCTGCGCGTACATGCGGCTGGCAAAGTGCCAGGTGTGCAGCGTGTCGTCGGCATGGCGCACGCACAGCGTCCCCGCGGCCGTGCCCCGCGCCGCGACCGCGCGCAGATATTCGGCGAATGCCGCATGCTCGCTGGGCGGCACGAACTCCAGCAGGCTGCGTCCGGCCAGCGCATCGACGTTGCTGCCGAGCGCGCGCGCGGTTGCCGGATTCGCGCCCAGCAGCCGCCCCTCGGCGTCGTGCATCCAGATGAAGCTCGGGCTCTGCTCGAACAGGTCGCGAAAGCGCCGCTCGCTGCGTCGCAACGCGCGCAGCGTGCGCTTCATCGCGGTGATGTCGCGCAGCACGCTGACCACGCCGTGCACGTTGCCGCCGGCGTCGTCGACCGCAGCGCGCACCACCGAGTATTCGCGCACCTTGCCGTTGATGCGGAACACCTCCTCGCCGGCGACCGGCTTGCCGCGGGCGATGGCCTCGCGACGGCGCGCCTCCATCGCGCGCGCGGTCGCGGCGTCCAACCAGTCGGCGGACGGGTGCCCGACGATCTGGTCCATGCAGCGTCCGGCGAAGGCTTCGCCGGCCGGATTGGTCAGCAGCACGCGCCCTTCGCGGTCGTGCAGGAAGATCACGTCGGTGGTGCCTTCGACCACCGCGCGCAGCGTCGCGCCGGCTTCGTGCATGCGCCGCTGGAACGCGTGGTGAGCACGCAGCGACAGCACCAGCAGGCCGGCTCCCAGCGCGAGCAGCCCGCCGATTGCCGCGACCTGCACCCGGCGCAGCATGCGCAGCACGCCGAAACCCTCCGCGCTGGCCTGGCTGACGAGCAGCGCCAGCGGCACACTGCGCGCTTGCGCGACCGTGCCGAATTCCTGCCGCCCGTCGCTGCGCGCACGGTATTCGCCGCTGCCCTCGCCGCCGCGCCGCAGCAGGTCGAGCACCGCGCCGGCAACGCCGATCTGGCCGGCGCGCACGGCATCGGAGCTGAGCAGCGTGCGGCCGTCGCGCGCCAGCAGCGAAACCGCATCGGTGCCCGCGAACTGCTGCACGCGCAGCGTGGCGAAGACGCGCGCCAGCGGCGCGACGCCGACCACCGCGCCGGCCTCGCTGCCGTCCGCCGCGCGCACCGGCACGCGCATCAGCACCAGCGCGGCGCCCCCGTGCGGCGCGATCGCCGCGGAGGCGCGCGCCTGCGCCGCCAGCGCGCGCGCCGGCGAAGCGTCGGGATAGGCCGCGATCACCGCGCCGCCGGCGTCGACCACCGCGAGCGACTGCAGGTTCACCGAGTTGCGCTGCACCCCCTCCAGCGCGGCCGCGAGCGCCGCGTGATCGCGGCGCAGGGCTGCATCGTCGGCCAGCCGTGCGGCGACCGTGCGCAGCTTGGCCTGCGCGGTAGCGACGGCGAGGTCGACGTCAGCCGCGGCCGTACGCGCCAGCGACAGGCGCACCGCGCCCATCTGCGCGCGGAACTCGGCGCCGGCGACCAGCAGCCCCACTGCGGCCATGCCGATCGGGATCGCCGCCGCGCTGAGAAAACCGAGGATCAGCAGCCAGCGCGAGCGGCGGGCCATCAGGTTCGCATCGCGCCATGCAGCCGTCTTTTCCACGCCTCGCCCCCCTGGGGACTTCCTGGACCAGCGCCGGCGTCCGCGTTCCGGAGCGGGCAGGAGGCATGCCCCGCGACCCCATCCCTTGCGTGCCGCCCGCTCGCCGCTTACGCGCAATCGATGCTATGGGCCGCATGCGGCCGCGATTTGACCGGCGTCAAAGCCCGCGGGGTCTGTATGGAAATGTCACACGGCGTATTCGGCGCCCTCAGGGACGCGCGGCGGCGGTGTGCGGGTCGCGCTCGGCCAGCCAGTCCGCGGCGTCGCGCTCGAACCACGCCAGCGGTCCCTGCTTCGCGTAGGCCGGGTGCGTCAGGCTGCGCTCGCCGCGGTGCTGCAGGCCGATCTTCAGCAGCACGTGCTGCGAATCGGCGTTGGCGCGGTCGGTGATCGCCACGATCTGCGCCAGCCCCAGTGCGGCGAAGCCGTAGCGCAGCACGGCGGACGCCATCTCGGTGGCGTAACCGCGCCCCCAGTACTCGGGAAACAGCAGGTAGCCCACCTGGATATGCGCTTCGCCGCGGATGTGGTTCAGCAGATGCAGGCCGACGCAGGCGCCGCTCGCGCGCTCCAGCGTCGCCCACACGCCCAGTCCGGGATGCTGCGCGTAGTAGTCGAGGATGCGTTCGTGCAGCATCGCCTCCGATGCGGCGCGGTCGAGCACCCCGCCGGCGAAACGCATCACGCGCGGATCGCGGTGCAGGCGGTAGAGCAGCGCGCGGTCGGCGACGGTGAAGCGGCGCAGGGCGAGCCGCGCGCTGCCGGGCAGCGGATGCGGTGAGGTCATGGCGGCGTGGCTCCGGTGCGCGGCAGCGCGCGGTTCCAGCCTAGCGGGAAATCGCGGGCGCGCGCGAGCCCCTCGCGGGCGCGACGAGCGCCGCGTCCGCGCAGCCCGCCGACGGGTCACGGTTCGACGGGCGCGTCCGGATGGCGCGTGCGCCAAGCCGCGAGTTCGGCCTCGTACCGCGCCAGTTCGTCCTCGTAGACGTCGAGGACGCAGTGCGGGCAGCCGACGCCGCAGCAATCGTCCGGCAGCGGCATTTCCGGCGGCGAGGGCCGCGGATCGTTGTCGGGGGCCATGTTCCGGCTCCGCGTGCGTTGCCTGGTTCCAGCGTACACGCAAGCGCGCCGCGGCCGCGAGCGTTTTGCGAAACCGGCCGACCAAAGTCGTAGCGCGCGCCCATGCGCACGCCCGGCCTGCTGTCGCGCGGATTCACTCCGGCGCGGTCGCCGACGCCACGTCCGCACCGCCGCTGCGGGCGTGCGCGAGGGGCGCGACGACCGGACGCTCCTCGTCAAGCGCCTCGCCGCTGGCGACGTGCGTGCGGTTGCGGCCACGACGCTTGGCGCAGTAGAGCGCGGCATCGGCGCGCGCGATCAGGCCGTCCACGTTCTCGTCCGGGTTCGCCAGGCAGGCCACGCCCAGGCTGGCGGAGACGCGCAGGCCGGGCACGATGTCGTCCAGCGCCAGCGCCTCGATGCCGGTGCGCAGGCGCTCGGCCACCTGCTCGGCCGCGCCGAGCGTGGTGTCGGGCAGCACGATCAGGAACTCCTCGCCGCCGACCCGGCCGAGGCGGTCGTCCCGCCGCAGCACGCGCTGGCAGGCGACGACCACGCGCCGCAGCACCTCGTCGCCGGCCGGATGGCCGCAGCGGTCGTTGACCTGCTTGAAGTGGTCGATGTCGAGCAGCAGCACGCAAAGCTCGCCGCGCGCCGCGAGCGCTTGCCTGAGCGCCACGCCGGCGACGTGCTCGATGTGGCGGCGGTTGGCGATGCCGGTCAGCGCATCGGTGAGCGCCATCCGGCGCAGCCGCCGCGAGCCCAGGTATTGCCGCACCGCCAGCGCCGCCAGCAACAGCAGCAGCAGCGTGGCGAACAGCAGCGTCGCCGCCTGCCAATTGCGCACACGTTCCAGCGAGGCCAGGCGCTGCTCCTTCAGCGTCGCCTCGGCGCGCAGGCGGCGGTTCTCGAGATCGCGCCGCTGACTGTCGAACTGGTAGCCGATCCACGTGCTGTACTGCGTGCGGGCCATGCGCTGCACGACGTCGCGCGCCGCCATCGCGCGCTTGAGGTCGACCAGCGCAGCAGCGGGCTGGCGCATGGCCTCGTAGGTTGCCGAACGCGCCTCGTACAACTGGGCGAGATAACGCAGGTTGCTGCTGCCGTGCAGCTCGCGCTCGGCGACGTCCAACGCCTTGATCGCGCGCGCGTACTGGCCCAGCCCGACATAAGCCAGGCCGTAGTCGAGGTTGAGCATGCCGCCTTCGGAGCGGTCCGAGGCCGCGGCAAAATCGGCCTGTGCCTGGCCGAGAACCTCGATCGCCTGCGCGTGCTGCTTCTGCGCGATCAGCGCATCGACCACGGCAAGTCGCGCGGCGCCGATGCTCTGGCGATCGCCCATCCTGTGCGCCAGCTCCAGCGCCTCCTGCGCGACTTCGAGGCCGAGTTCTGGGTGCCCCTGCTCGGTGTGCAGGAAGCCGAGCTGGACGTCGGCAACGTACTCGCTCTGCACGTCGCCGCGGCGCACGGCGTTGGTCTTGGCCTGGTCGAGGTAAACGCGCGCCTTGTCGTATTCGCCGATGCGTCGATAGGCGGTCGCGACGTTGAGCAGGTTGGATTCCGCGGCACGGGTGCGGTGCGTGAGCTCGTAGAGGCGCTGTGCCTCGACGAAATCGGCCAGCGCCTTGGCCTGTTCGCCCAGCAGCGAGGCCACGCCGCCGCGGAAGGTCAGCGCGTCGGCGGTCAACCGCGGGTTTTCCAGCCGTCGTGCGATGGCCACGCCGGCGTCGTAGTCGGCCAGCGCATCGTGCGCCGTGGTCAGCATCTCGCGATAGCGGCCGCGGCAGAGGTTGAAGTTGGCCTCGGCGTTGGCGTCGCCGGCCACGCGCGCGTCGGCCAGTCCCCGCGTGGCGTAGTCGAAGCCGCCGCGCGCGTCGTTGTTGAAGCCGAGGTAGCAATTGAGATAGCGGTAGCGCATGTCGCGCGCGGCGTCGCCCGGCGGCAGCAGCGCGCGCAGCTCGGCGACGATGCGCTCGGCATCCGCCGTGCCGGAAGGCGCCAGCTCATCATTGTCGATGCGGTCGGCGAGGTGGTCGAACGCGGAAGCCGACCGTTGCGGAGCGGCCCAGGCGGCCGTGGCCGCCACCAGCAAAAGCCCAAGCATCCAGCCAGGCAGGCAACGAGGACGCATCGAGCGCGGCATGGACCCCCTTTCGACCGGCGACGGGACGCCGGCCCGCATCGGCAGGAACCGCGGCGGCACCGCCCAGGCGTTTTCCGGCCCGGACACGCCGCGCGGGTCCGTCGACTTGCACGCTACCCGGTCCGGCAGGCCCCTGCTGTGGATCTTCGTGACTTCGTGATGCAATCTGCAAAAAAAGTGTGCCATTGCGCGGCGGCACCTGCACGGGTTTCGTGCCGCCCCGCGGGCCGCATCGATCCGCGACCGCGATCGATGCGGCCGCTACCCACCCTGCAGCGCCTTGAACGTCCTGCGCAGTTCCGGGCCCACCACGTCCACCTCGCGTTTGCGCTGCAGGAACGCGCGCTCGCCTTCGGCCAACTGGCAGTTGCGCGAGAGCGTGGTCGCTTCGTCGCCGTTCTTCGCGATGACGTCCTGCAGGTTGATCACCACGGACAGGGTGTCGCCCAGCGGTTCGAGGGCGAGGCAGATGCGGTCGATGGTGTCCATGCTGCGGTAGCGCTGGCCGTCGACCATCACCAGCAGGTTGGCGCCATCCAGCCACACCGCCGCGCGCACGCCCCGGAGCGGGCGCACCGCGGCGCGCGCGGATTCGTGGTCGACGGGGCGATGAGGATCGGGCACGCGCATCGCGCGCAGCATGTCCTTCTGCGCGGCTTCGACCTGCGCCTGCGCGGCGCGCGTGTCGCCGGCCGCGGCTGCCGCGCGCGCGGCGGCGACGCGGCCCGCCATCGCGTAGGGATTCGCCGGCTGGCCGGCCTGCTGCGGACGGCGCGGCGGCGCTGCCTGCTCCGCCGATCCGCCGCAGCCGGCGACGGCGATGGCGGCGGCAAGCGCGCCCGCGATCGCGCGACGGCGCGCATGCACGCGGCTCGCGAATGCTGTCGAGAAAGTGTCGGTGATGCGTCCCACGGCAGACGGCTTCCTGTTTTCCTTTGGCACATGGCGCGCGCGACGGCGTCGCGCGCTCAAACCACGCTCGACATGCGGTTGCGGCCGTCGTGCTTGGCGCGGTACAGCGCGGCGTCGGCCTGCTTGATCCAGTCGCGCGCGTCGAGGGTTTCCTCGCCCGCCTGGGCGATGCCGATGCTGAGCGTGCAGCGCAAATCCTCGGCGTGCCCGAACCTGGACACGGCGACGATGGCGCGGATGCGTTCGGCGACGGCGGCCGCGTCGGCCGCATCGGCGCCGTGCAGCACGACGCCGAATTCGTCGCCGCCATAGCGTCCGGCCATGTCGCCCTCGCGCACGCAGTGGCGGATGATCGCGGCGACGCGGCCGATCACCTCGTCGCCGGCCGGATGGCCGTGCCGGTCGTTGATGCTCTTGAAGTGGTCGATGTCGATCATCAGCAGCGTGGCGGGCTTGCCGTCGCGCCGGTGGCGATCGAGCGCGTCGGCGACGGCCTCTTCCCACGGGCCGCGATTGAGCAGCTCGCTCAGGTCGTCGATGCTGCTCAGGCGCGCCAGCAGGCGGTTCTGGCTGCGCACGCGCTGGCTGAGCCGATACATCGTCATGCTTACCGCCAGCGGGTAAAGCGCCAGGAACGGCACCGTCGCGGCGATCTCGAACATGCCCGTGGCCGGCGCGAAAGCGAAACCGCGGGTCGCCGCGGTCAGCGCGCAGGCGACGGCCTGCAGCAGCAGCCCGCGCGCCAACAGCTTCCAGCCGCCGACGGCGATCTTGTCCATCGCCAGCATCGCCACCAGCGCGACGCTGGGCAGCAGGTTGAACTGCATCTGCGCCACCCACACGCCGCCCATCGCCGAATCGACCATCAGGTTGCGGCACTCGGCGCGCACCGGATGGGCGCTGTGGCCGGCCAGCCGGCGCGCGACGTGCGGCCAGGCGAAGCCGTTCAGCACGAGCAGCACCCACACTGCCGCGGACGGGCGCTGCGGCTGCAGCGCCGCCGCCACCGCGAAGAAACCCAGCCCCAGGCCGAGCGTGCGCAGGCCGTGCACGCGCGCGACGAAGCGCAACGCGCTCGCGGTGGGCGACGGTTTGCCGGGCATGCGCGCGGACATGGTGCGGAACTTCGGCGACCGGGGAGAGGCCGCGGAGAATTCAGCAAGATGGATGCCACATGCCGTGGCGCAATTGTCACGTTAGGTGAAAATGTGCCATTTGCTCTTATTTACTGGCGGCCCGCCCCTCGACGCGCCGCTGGCGGTGGCGCCCGCGGATGCCGCCCATGCCGGGCAGCGGCCCCGGCGTCGGCCGCGACGACGCGTCGGGTGCCGTACCATGCGCGCGTTCCACGGCCACGACACCATGCCCACCGACACGCTCGCCGCCAGGCGCAACACGGATCGCCCCGACGCCCTCGCCGCGGCGTGGGTGTTCGGCTACGGCTCGCTGATCTACAAGGCCGACTTCCCCTATCTCGAACGCCGCCCGGCACGCATCCGCGGCTGGGCGCGGCGCTTCTGGCAGGGCTCGCACGACCATCGCGGCACGCCGCAGGCGCCGGGACGCGTGGTCACGCTGGTGGCGGAACCCGACGCCGTGTGCGCCGGCATGGCGTATCTGGTCACGCCGGACGTTTTCCGTCACCTCGATCATCGCGAGAAGAACGGCTATCTGCGCCAGGCGACGGAACTGTGCTTCGGCGACGGCGGCCGCGCGCAAGGCCTGGTCTACATCGCCGGCGCGGACAACGCCGCCTTCCTGGGGCCGGCGCCCGAGCGCGAGATCGCGCGGCACATCGCCGCCGCGTCCGGCCCCAGCGGCAGCAACCGCGATTACCTGCTGCAGCTCGCCGCGGCGCTGCGCGAACTCGGCGAGCATGATCCGCACGTCGCCGGCATCGAAGCGCACCTGCTGGCGCTGGAAGACGACGCGCCCCGCGCCCCGTAGGCGGCCGCCGCACGCGGCAACGAATCCGTCACGGCGCGCCACGCGGGGCGAGGCCCCGCCGCATGACCGCACGCAGCGGCGCGCCTCCGTCGCGCGGCTTGGCCCACCTTGCGCGAAGCCGCGCTAGGCGGTCGCCGCCGACGCCAGCCACGCCTCCGGCGACAGGATGTCGAACGCGCCCAGCTTCGCCACGCGGCGACGCAGTCCGAGCAGCGCCTTGTCCTTGCTGATCAGCGCGACGGCCCGCGCGCACAGCGCGAGGTCGAGGAATTTCTGGTCGTCGGGATCGGAACAGCGCGGCAAGACCACCTCGGGCCGCGGCGCCAGCGCGTGCGCCGGCAGGCAGCGGATCAGCGCGTCGAAGCCGGCGCGTGCCTGCGCGCGCCCGGCCTCGTCCAGCGCGAACTGCGGGTAGTGCAGGACGCGCAGCCACTCCTCGCGGCAATCCTCGCGCGTGACGGCGACCATCGCGCCCGCGCGCAGCGCGGCTTCGAGCCGCACCCAGCGCGGATCGCGGAACACGAACAGGTCCAGGCACACGTTGGTGTCGAGGACGAGGCGGGAAGACGGGCGCTCGGCAGGCATCACGCGCGCGCAGGCTGGCGGCACCGGCATGGCCCCGGGAAATGCAGCGTCAACGGGAATGTCATCCTGATCCGGCTCCGCGACAGCGACGTCCCACGGCGGGCCCCGCGCTTCCGGCACGCAATGCGGGGGATACCACCGTCCGGGCGTTCCTCGATCCGGCAAAGTATAGAGGCTTCCCGAGCGGCGATCCCCCGCAAGGCATCGCCCCCGGCCGGCGCTTCGCGGCACGGAAGGCCTGCATGAATCCCTGCGGCGAGTGCCCGCGGCGCATGAAGCAGGCGGCGCGCGCTTGCCCGATAATCCGCCGTCCACCGCCGTTCCCGTCGAGTCGAGCCGCGCCCGCCCATGAACGATCCAAGCCATCGCGTGCACGGGCTGGCCGGCGACAGCGTGGCGCCGGACTGGCCGGCGCTGACCGGCGCCGACGTCGCCGCGCTGCTGCGCGGCTATCCGCGATTGGGGCCGCCGCAGCGCATCGTCTGGCACAGCCCGCGTCCGCTGTCGGCCGCGTGCCTGGTCGAGACGGCGTCCGGCGTGGTCTTCGTCAAGCGCCATCACCGCCGCGTGCGCTCGCCCGCCACGCTCGGCGAAGAACATCGCTTCATGGCGCACCTGCGCGACGCCGGCGTGCCGGTGCCGGCGGTGCTCGCCGACGCGCAGGGGCGGACCGCGGTGGCGAGCGGCGACTGGGTGTACGAAGTGCACGCGCACGCCGCCGGCCTCGATTTGTATCGCGAAGCGGCCTCGTGGTCGCCGCTGCGGGATCGCGCGCACGCGCATGCCGCCGGCCACATGCTCGCGACGCTGCACGACGCGGCGGCGAGCTACCGCGCGCCCCAGCGCGACACGCACATGCTGGTCGCGCGCGCCGAGCTCATCGCCTCGCCCGACCCCGTCGCCGCGCTGCGCGCGCAGTTGCCGGCGAGGCCGGGGTTGGCCGACTACCTGCGCGGGCGCGACTGGCGCCGCGATTTCGCCGAACTGCTCGCGCCGTGGCACGCCGCCGTGCAGCCGCGGCTGGCGCGGCAGGCGCCGCTGTGGACGCACAACGACTGGCACGGCTCCAACCTGTGCTGGAGCGGCGCCGATGCCGACGCGCGCATCAGCGCGGTGTTCGACTTCGGGTTGGCCGCGCGCAACTTCGCGCTGTTCGACCTGGCCACCGCGATCGAGCGCAACGCGATCGCCTGGCTGGCGCTGGACGGCGACGAGGCGGCGCACGCCGACATCGCCGGCGCGCTGATCGCCGGCTACCGCCAACGGCGGCCGCTGGACGCCGCGGCGATCGGCCTGCTGGCCGGCCTGCTGCCGCTGGTGCACGTGGATTTCGCGCTGTCCGAAGTGGAATATTTCCACGCCGTCACGCAAGCGCGCGCCAACGCCGACGTCGCCTACGACACCTTCCTGCGCGGCCACGCCGCGTGGTTCGGCACGCCGCCCGGACAGGCCCTGCTGCAGGCCATTCGCGACTGCGCCTGAGCCGGCGCACGTCGTTTCGTGGTTCAATAGGCGTCTGAAGCGGGGGTGCCCGGCGTTGCCGGGCTGAGAGAGTCCCTTGGAACCTGATCCGGTTCGCACCGGCGTAGGGAGCTTGCAGATCCGGCGCGCGCCCGCGCGCCGCGTCGCCGTCGCTTCGTCCCCGCCCCGAAGACGATGACGACGATGCCCCTCCCACGCACTCCCCTGGTCCTTGCCCTCCTGTCTGCCCTGGCGGTCGCCGCCCACGCGCCCACGGCACATGCCGACGACGCAGCGCACGACACGCCCAGGCAGCCGCAGGCCACGACGCTGCCCACGGTCGAAGCCAATGCCGTGCGCGACAAGGACTACCGCGCCGACAGCGCGCAGATCGACACCTTCGGCAGCTTCGGCAACGCGCCGCTGCACGACACGCCGGCCGCCGTCAGCGTGATCACCCGCGACCAGATCGACGACCGCCAGCCGCGCACGCTGAGCGAGCTGGCCCGCTCCGACGCCGCGCTGGGCGACAACTACGCGCCCGTCGGCTACTACCAGAACCTCGCCGTGCGCGGCTTCGTGCTGGACCTGGCCACCGCCTACCGCCTCAACGACATGACCCTCGCCGGCGAGCAACTGCTGCCGCTGGAAGACAAGCAGCGGGTGGAAATCCTCAAGGGCCTCGGCGGCCTGGAGGCCGGCGTGGTCGCGCCGGGCGGTCTGGTCAACTACGTCAGCAAGCGCCCGGCCGACGTGCGCAGCGTCACCGTCGGCACCGATTCGCAAGGCTCGCGCTACGGCGCGGTCGACCTGGGCGGTTGGCTTTCGCCGCGCTTCGGCGTGCGCGTCAACGCCGCGCGCGAGGACATGCATTCCTATGTCGACCACGCCGACGGCCGGCGCAATTTCCTCTCGCTGGCGGCCGACTGGAAGATCAGCCCGAACGCGACGCTGCAACTCGACACCGACTACCAGGACAGCGCGCAGCGCTCGGCATCCGGCTACCAGTTGCTGGGCGGCAGCGCCATTCCCGCCCACCCCAGCCGCACGCGCATGCTCGGCTTCGAACCGTGGCAGCAGCCGGTGGGCATCCGCGCCAGCAACAGCACGGCGCGCTTCGCCTACCGTTTCGACAACGGCTGGAGCGCGCAGCTCTCGGCCGGGCGCAGCCGCAGCGTGATCGACGACAACGTCGCCTTCGCCTACGGCTGCTTCTACTCGCCCGACTGCGCCAGCGGCGCCACCCCCGGCTACTTCTTCGCGCCCAACGGCGATTACGACATCTACGATTACCGCAGCCCCGACGACACCCGCCGCAACGACGAGGTGCGCGGCGTGCTCAAGGGCAGCTTCGACACCGGCGCGGTGGGCCACGAGGTCAGCCTCGGCGCCAGCGCCTTCCGCCGCACGCTCGACCAGCGACCCTACGTCTACGACTACGTGGGCACGGGCAACATCGACCAGATCGACCCGCCCTACTTCGCGCCTTCGCCGAACCAGCCCGGCCCGTCCGCGCGCACGCTCACCAGTTGGCAGCGCTCGGTCTTCGCGATGGACCGCCTGCACCTCGGCGCGCAGTGGCAACTGCTGGCCGGCGGCCGCTTCGTGCGCCTGGACGAGCGCGCCTACGACGACGCCGGCGCGCCGCAGCGCGACACCCGCCTGGACAAGGCGCTGCCGCAGGCGGCCGTGCTGTGGCAGCCGACCGCGCCGCTGACCGCCTACGCGAGCTACAGCGAGAGCCTGTCGCTGGGCGCCGAGGCGCCGTACTGGACCTCCAACGGCGGCACCGTGCTGGCGCCGCGGCTGGCGCGCCAGCTCGAGACCGGCGTGAAGTACGAGTGGAGCGACGCGCTGAGCCTGCAGGCGGCGCTGTACCGCATGCGCCAGCCCTACCAGTTCGCGCAGCCGGACGGCACCGCCGAGGGCTTCACCTTCGTGCAGCGCGGCGACCAGGTGCACACGGGCCTGGAGCTCGACGCGGCCGGCCGCGTCAGTCCCGACCTGCGCCTCACCGCCAGCCTCAACCTGATCCAGGCGCGCGCGCAGAACACCGGCACGCCGTCCTACGAGAACCACCAGATCGTCAACGTGCCGCGCGTGCGCACGGCCGTCTATCTGGATTACCGCCTGCCGCTCGCGGCCGACCTCGGCCTGCTCGCCGGCTGGCGCTACGCCAGCGCCAACCCGGCCACGCCCGACGGCCGCATCCACGTGCCGGCCTACCACGTGTTCGACCTCGGGCTGCGCTACGCCACCCGCTGGAACGGCCACGCGCTGACCTGGCGGCTGAACGTCGACAACGTGTTCAACCGCTTCTACTGGCGCGATACCGGCAGCGCCTACGGCGACAGCTACCTGTTCCCCGGCGCGCCGCGGCTGGCGCGGCTGTCGCTCGACGCGGCGTTCTGAGCATGTCCCGGATCGAGCTGGCCGCGGCACTGCTCAGCGCCTGGGCCGTGTGGCTGATGGCCCGGCGCCGACCGCTGGGCTGGCCGATCGGCCTGCTGTCGGTGCTGGTCTACGCGGCGGTCTTCCTCGACGCCAAGCTCTACTCCGACGCCCTGCTGCAGGGCGCCTTCGCGGCGCTGATCGTCTACGGCTGGCATCGCTGGCTGCGCC
>NZ_JBDKSX010000109.1:0-43560 GCF_039680435.1 Mizugakiibacter sp.
GCGCGTCGTCGTCGAACAGGGTCAGCAGCGCGGAGGACATCGGCAGGGTGGAAGCGTCGATTTCCGCGCCCACGCCGCTCGCCGTGCAGACGTGGCCGAGGTCGGCGAGCAGGCCGTCGGAGACGTCGATGCACGCCGACGCCGCGCCGCGCAGCGCGAGCCCGGCGGCGACGCGCGGCGCCGGCCGGTTCAGTCGCGCCAGCAAGTGCTCGC
This sequence comes from Mizugakiibacter sp., assembly GCF_039680435.1. NCBI lineage: Bacteria > Pseudomonadati > Pseudomonadota > Gammaproteobacteria > Lysobacterales > Rhodanobacteraceae > Mizugakiibacter > Mizugakiibacter sp. Next base: position 214 of record NZ_JBDKSX010000109.1, read on the forward strand.
GCGTGCCCGGCGGCGCGTTCAGCAGGCGGTCCGCGCGCGGATCGGCGCGATCGAGGCAGCGCAAGCCGGCGGCGGCGTCGCCCAGCGTGCCGGTCACGAACACCGCGTCGCCCGGCCGCGCGCCGGCGCGGCGCAGCGCGCAGCCTTCCGGCACGAAGCCGAGCGCGGTCACGGTGACGCTGAGCGGGCCCTGCGTGGTGTCGCCGCCGATCAGCGCGAGCTTGTGTGCGCGCGCGAGCTGCGCGAAGCCGTCGGCGAAGCGCTCGACGTAGCGCGCGTCGGCGGCGGGCAGGGTCAGCGCCAGCAGCGCCCAGGCCGGCGTCGCGCCCATCGCGGCGAGGTCGGACAGGTTCACCGCCAGCGCCTTCCAGCCGAGATCCTCGGGCGCGGTGCCGGGCGGGAAATGCACGCCCTCGACCAGCGTGTCGACGCAGATCGCCAGCTCGTGCCCTGCCGGCGGCGCGACCAGCGCGGCGTCGTCGCCGATGCCGAGGCGCACGTCCTCGCGGCCCTGCGCGGCGCGCGCCCGGATCGCCTCGATCAGATCGAACTCGCCCAATCAACCACCCTCGCAGACATGCGGCGCCCCGCACGATACCGGCAAGCGTGCCGACTGCGAATCCGCGCGGCACCAGCGCCCCTCTCCCGCCAACGGGAAAAGGAAAAGAAATCATCCGGCGACCCGGCTCCCTGCCGCGCCCGCGGGCGCATGTCGCGCTCCCGCAGGTTCCGCACGCCGACGGCGCCGCCGCTCAGCGTCCGCCGCCGCGGTACTCGACCTCGCGCCACTGCGCGGCCAGCTTGTCGAGCACGCCGTTGACGTAGGTGTGGCCGTGCTCGGAACCGAAGCGCTTGGTGGTTTCGATGGCCTCGTTCAGCACCACGCGGTAGGGCACGTCCAGGCGATGCTTCAGTTCGTAGGCGGCGAGGCGCAGCACCGCGCGCTCGATCGGATCCACCTGCGGCATGTCGCGGTCGAGGAACGGACGCAGGCCCTCGTCCAGCTCGGCGCAGTGGCGCTCGACGCCGCGCAGCAGGTCCTCGAAGTATTCGAGATCGGCGATCTCCATGTCCTGCTCGTGGCGGAACTCGTCGATGATCGCGGTCATCGTGTTGCCGCCGATCTGCCAGGCGTACAGCGCCTGCAGCGCGCGCCGGCGCGCACGCGAGCGCGCGGCCAGGTCGATGCCTTCGGGACGCCGCGCTTCCATCACAGCCGCGCGTACAGGTTGACCATCTCGAGCGCGGCCAGCGCCGCGTCGGCGCCCTTGTTGCCGGCCTTGGTGCCGGCGCGCTCGATCGCCTGCTCGATGGTGTCGGTGGTCAGCACGCCGAACGCGACCGGCACGCCGGAGGCGTGCGCGGCCTGGGCCAGGCCCTTGGCGGCTTCGCCGGCGACGAAGTCGAAGTGCGGGGTGGCGCCGCGGATCACGCAACCCAGCGCGACCACCGCCGCATACCGGCCGGACTTGGCCACGCGCTCGGCCGCCTGCGCGAGCTCCCAGGCGCCGGGCACGCGGATCAGGTCGATCGCGTCCTCGGCCACGCCGTGGCGCACCAGCGCATCGCGCGCGCCGGCCACCAGCGACTCGACGATGAAGCCGTTGAAGCGCGCCGCGACCAGCGCGAAGCGACCCTTGGGCGCGGCGAAATCGCCTTCGATGACCTTCATGGCGGGCGGTCCGTGGGAAAAAGGGCGCCAGTCTAACAGACTGTCGCGGAAGTGCTTTCCGGCCGCCCCGCGCGCCGGGCGCCGCTCAGGCCTCGACCTGCTCGATCACCTCGAGGCCGAAGCCGGCCAGGCCGACCAGCCGGCGCGGCGTGCCCAGCACGCGCAGCCGGCGCGCGCCGAGATCGGCGAGGATCTGCGCGCCGAGGCCGAGCTGGCGCCACTGCTGCTGCGCGGCGCCCTTGTCCTCGGCCGGCGCCTGCCGCGCGAGGCGGCCGAGCAGCGCCTCGGCGGTGTCCTCGCCGGACAGCACCACCACCACGCCGCGGTCCTCGGCGGCGATGCGGCGCAGCGCCGCGGTGACGGTCAGGCCGAGATCGTCGCGGCGCAGGTGCAGCACGTCGGACAGCGTGTTGCGCACGTGCACGCGCGCCAGCACCGGCGCGTCGTCGTCGATCGTGCCGCGCACCAGCGCGAAGTGCAGGCCGCGCTTCAGCAGGTCGCGGTAGGCGACCAGGCGGAACGCGCCGAACTCGGTGTCGACGGTCTCGGCGTGCACGCGCTGCACGGTCTGCTCGGTCTCCAGGCGGTAGCGGATCAGGTCGGCGATGGTGCCGATCCTGAGGCCGTGCTTCTTCGCGAACGCCTCCAGCTCCGGCCGGCGCGCCATGCTGCCGTCCTCGTGCAGTACCTCGACCAGCACGCCGGCTGGCTCGCAGCCGGCCAGGCCGGCGAGGTCGCTGGCCGCCTCGGTGTGGCCGGCGCGGGTCAGCACGCCGCCCGGCTGCGCGGTCAGCGGGAAGATGTGCCCCGGCTGGGTCAGATCCTCCGGTCGTGCGTCGCGGCGCACCGCGGTGCGCACCGTGTGCGCGCGGTCGTAGGCGGAGATGCCGGTGGTGACGCCTTCCGCCGCCTCGATCGAGACGGTGAAGTTGGTGTGGTACGGCGAGGTGTTGTCGCTGACCATCGGCCGCAACCCGAGCTGGCGGCAGCGCTGCTCGGTCAGCGCCAGGCAGATCAGGCCGCGCGCCTCGCGCGCCATGAAGTTGATGTCCTCGGGCCGCACCTTCTCGGCCGCCATGATCAGGTCGCCCTCGTTCTCGCGGTCCTCGTCGTCGAGGATCACGACCATGCGGCCGGCACGGAGGTCGTCGAGGATGTCCGGGATGCTGTCGAAGCTCATGGCGCAATGCTCTGAAGGCAAAAACGAGTGGGGAGGAGTGAGAAACGAGGAGGGGTGAATTGCGGGGTGCCGGCTTTCCCTCGTTTGCCGGGCCTATCCACTCGTTTCTCGATCTCCCCCTCGGGCAAAGCCGTGGCGCCTGAGAAACGTCTCGTCCAGCTTCGGCGCGTCGCTCGCGCCCAGCAGGCGCTCGACATAGCGCGCGACCAGGTCGACCTCGAGGTTGACCGCATCGCCTGGGCGGCGCGCGCGGAACGCGGTGTGCTCGACCGTGTGCGGGATCAGGTTGACGCCGAAGCGGCGGCCTTCGACCGCGTTGACGGTGAGGCTGACGCCGTCGATGCAGATGGAGCCCTTGGTCGCGACGTAACGCGCCAGCGCCGCCGGCGCCTCGAATGTCCAGCGCTGCGAGCGCGCGTCCGGTCGCACCTCGATCACCGTGCCGACGCCGTCCACGTGGCCGGAGACGAGATGCCCGCCGAGGCGGTCGGCCAGGCGCAGCGCCTTCTCCAGGTTCACCGGATCGCCCGGCTTCAGCTTGCCGAGCGTGGTCAGCGCCAGCGTCTCGTTGGAGACGTCGGCGGCGAAGCGCGTGCCGTCCAGTTCGACCACGGTCAGGCACACGCCGGACACGGCGATGCTGTCGCCGAGGCGCACGTCGGCGAAGTCGAGCGCGGGCGCCTCGACGCCCAGGCGCACGTCGCCGCCGCGCGCCTCCAGGCGCGCGACGCGGCCGACCGCCTGCACGATGCCGGTGAACATCAGCGCGCCTCCCGCCGGGAGGCGACGCGCTGCGTGGAAACGCGATGGGACATGAAACGTTCTCCGCACGAGCGTCCGCGAGAACGCCTCAAGGCATGAGGCCGACGCGCGGCGCGGGGCCGCACGTCCGACCGTCTTCTTTCATCCGGACTGTGAGGACGCCGCTCGCGCGGCATCCAACCGTCGGCTCCGGCTTCGCACCGGATCTGCTGACCTTCCATCGACATGGAAGCGCTCGCGGGCTCGTCGCCGGGTCGCCCCGGAAACCTACCGCCGGTGGGGAATTTCGCCCCGCCCTGAAGACGTCGTCGATCGCCGGAAAGCCCGGCCGCGCCAGTTTAGCACCCCGATTCGGCTCAGGCCCGCGCCAGCGCCTCGGCCAGGTGGTCGATCAACCCCCGCACCGCCGGCGCGCGGTCCGCACCCGGCAGCCACAGCAGGTGCACCGGCATCGCGGGCAATTGCCAGCCCGGCAGCACCTCGACCAGCCGGCCCTCGGCCAGCAGCGCATCGGCCATGTAATCCCCCTGCTGGCCGATGCCCACGCCGGCCAGCAGCGCATCGCGGATGGCCTGGGCGTCGTTGCAGCTCAATACCGGGTCGATCCGCACCGACCGCCGGCGGCGGCCCTGGCTGAACGGCCACAGCGTACCCGTGCGGTAGCCGCTGAAGGCGATGCAGCGGTGCGCGCGCAGATCCGCGGGACCGCGCAAGGGCGGCGCCGACGCGAGATAGGCGGGCGACGCGCAGAGAAAAATGCGCATCGTGCCGACCCGGCGCGCGCGCAGCTGCGCGTCGGCGAGGCGGCCCACGCGCACCGCGAGGTCCACCCGGGCCGCGACCAAGTCAACGTAGCTGTCGTCGTAAACCGCCTCGATGCGCACCCCGGGATGCTTGCGCATGAAGGCAGCCAGCAGCGGCGCAATCCGGTTGCGGCCGTAGTTCGACGGCAGGTGCACGCACAGCCGGCCGGCCAGCGCCCCGTCCGTGGGTCGCAGGTCCGCGGCCATGTCGATCATCGCCGCCTCCATGCGCTGCCACTGCGCCAGCAGCAGCTCGCCGCGCGCGGTCAGCGCCATGCGCCGCGTGGTGCGCAGGAACAGGCGCTGGCCGACCGCATCTTCCAGCGCGGCGATGCGCCGGCTGAGCACCGACGGGGTGCAGCCGACCTCGATCGCCGCCCGAGAGAAATTCAGCCTGCGCGCCGCGGCGGCGAACGCCCGCAGTTCGCGCAGGCGGGTTGGCGTGAGTTCGAAGGATTGATTCATTGCGCGAATAGAAGTTCGACCATTGGTGTGGATTATCACCGCTCGATCGCGGCCCGATCATCTGCTTCGTCCCCCCACGGAGCCACGCCATGCGTGCCATCGAGCTTTCCGCCTTCGGCCTCGATCACCTGCAGCAGGTCGACCTGTCCGCCCCACGCCCCGGCCCGAACGGGGTGCTGGTTCGCATGGAGGCAGCCTCGCTCAACTTCCGCGACTACATGCTGGTCAGCGGGCAGCTGTATCGCGGCGTACAGCTGCCGATCGTGCCGGTGTCCGACGGCGCCGGCACGGTGCTGGAGGTCGGCGAAGCGGTGACCCGCTTCAAGCCCGGCGACGGCGTCACGACGTTCTACAAGTCGCGCTGGATCGCCGGCGCCATGCGCCCGGAATGGGAAGGTGCCGAGATCGGCGCCCCGTATCCGGGCGTGATGCGCGAGCTCGCCTGCTTCGACCAGTATTCGCTCGCGCGCGCGCCCGGCCACCTGAGCAGCTTGCAGGCGGCCACCCTGCCGATCGCCGCGCTTACCGCCTGGCAGGCGCTGGAGCTGGCCCGCATCACCACGGGCCAGACAGTGCTGCTGCTCGGCACCGGCGGCGTTTCGCTGTTCGCGCTGCAGTTCGCCAAGTTGCGCGGCGCGCGGACGATCATGATTTCGTCCAGCGACGACAAGCTGGATCGCGCCAAGGCGCTGGGCGCCGACGTCGGCATCAATTACTCGAAGCACCCGCAGTGGGGTGCGCTGGTGCGCGAGGCCACGGGCGGCGCGGGCGTGGATGCGGTGATCGAGACGATCGGCGCGGCCACCCTGGCGCAGTCGCTGGATGCCGTGCGCATGCACGGCTTCATCGCCGTGCTCGGCTGGATCGGCGGGATGGACGCGACGCTGCCGCTGTCCAAGGTGGTGCTCAAGCGTGTGCATCTGCAGGGGATTTCGGTCGCCCCGCTGGAAGCGCACGAACGGATGGTGGCGGCCATCGAAGCGACCGGCCTGGAGCCGGAGATCGACCGCGTCTTCGGCTTTGCGCAGCTGCGCGCGGCCTTCGAGCACTTGGTCGCCGGCCGCCATTTCGGCAAGCTCGCCATCGACTTCAATGCCTGAGCCGCCGGGCGTCACATCGGGCGCAGCAGCAGACGGATGTCGGTGCCGACCATGCGTTGGTCAACGACCCGCAACGACTTGCGCCCCGCCATTTCCGCAAGCGGCGGCAGGTGCAGCAACGGTCGCGCCAGGTCGCCGAGCAGCACCGGCGCGACATAGAGCAGCAGTTCGTCGACCAGGCCGGCGGCGAACAGCGCGCCGGCCAGGGTCGGCCCGGCCTCGACCTGCACCTCGTTGACCTCGCGCGCGGCCAGCAGGCGCAGCGCGGCATCGAGGTCGAGGCGGCCGTCGCGCGTTGCCACCGGTGCGCACTCGACAGCGGCGAGGCGTGCGGGACGCACCGCATCCGGCGCGTGCAGCAGCAGGGCAGGCGCGCTGGCGTCGAGTACATGTGCCGACGCCGGCGTGCGCAGCGTGCGGTCCAGCACCACGCGCAGCGGCGGCGCGAATGCCATCGTGGCGCTTGCCTCCCTATCCCCGCCGGGGAGAGGGCTGGGGTGAGGAAAAGTCACCGCGAAGGCGGCCTCTCGTGCGGTATCCGTGGAATCGGCGGACGCGCCGCGTCCGCCCCCCTCACCCTGCCCTCTCCCCGCTGGGGAGAGGGGAACAAGGGCAGCCAGGCGCACGGTCAGGTGCGGATCGTCGGCGAGCACCGTGCCGCTGCCGGTGAGGATCGCCGAACTGCGCGCGCGCCAGCGCTGCACGTCGGCGCGCGCGGCTTCGCCGGTGATCCATTTCGATTCGCCGTTCGCCAGCGCGGTGCGGCCGTCCAGGCTCGTCGCCAGCTTGATCCGCAGCCACGGCCGGCCGCGTTCGAGGCGGCAGAAAAAGCCGCGATTGATCTCGCGCGCGGCGTCGCGCATCAGGCCGGACGCGACGGCGATGCCGGCCGCGCGCAGCCTCTCCACGCCGCGGCCGTCGACACGCGGATTCGGATCCTCGGCGGCGATCACCACGCGCGCCACGCCGGCCTCGACCAGCGCGTCCGCGCACGGCGGCGTGCGGCCGTGGTGCGCGCACGGCTCCAGGGTGACGTAGGCGGTGGCGCCGCGCGCGCGTGCGCCGGCGGCGCGCAGCGCGTGCGCCTCGGCGTGCGGCTCGCCCGCGCGTTCGTGCCAGCCTTCGCCGACGACTTCCTCGCCGCGCGCCAGCACGCAGCCGACGCGCGGATTGGGCTGCGTCGTGAACAGGCCGCGCCCGGCGAGGCGCAGCGCGCGCGCCATGTGCGCATGGTCGAGGGCGGAAAACACGCTCAGCATTTCGGTCCGCAGGTTGGCATGGCGATGTGGTTCGCGATGTGGGCGCGGCTTCGGCCGCGATCCGCTCCCGGCGGCCGGGGCCGTAGCCCCATCCCCCCCCGGGATGGACGGCGCACGAACCCGCCCGTCGTCTTTTCACCCGACCCGATCCGGCTCAGCGCTTGCCCTTGCCCGGCGCCGCTTCGCCCAGCAGCGGCAACTGCAGGCCCTCCATCGCCGGCAGGTCGCGCTCGAGGCGCTCGATCTCCTCGCGGAACGCCTGCACGTCCTCGAAGCGGCGATACACCGAGGCGAAGCGCACGTAGGCGACCTGGTCGAGCAGCTTCAGCTCGCGCATCACCAGCTCGCCGACATGCATCGACGGAATCTCGCGCTCGCCGCTGGTGCGCAGGTCGTGCACCACCGCATGCACCGCGTTCTCGACCGCGTCGCTGGCCACCGGGCGCTTCTGCAGCGCGCGCTCGAAGCTGACCCGCAGCTTGTGCTCGTCGAACGCCTCGCGGCGGCCGTCGCTCTTGATCACCGCCGGCAGCTTCAGCTCGGCGGTCTCGAAGGTGTTGAAGCGCTCGCCGCACTTCTCGCACTCGCGCCGGCGCCGCACGGTGCTGCCGTCATCGGCCAGCCGCGAATCGATCACGCGGGTGTCTTCGTGCTGGCAGAAGGGGCAGTGCATCAGCGAGGGCCGGGACTCGGGACCCGGGACGCGGGGCCCGGGGACGGCAGGCCGCGTGCGGCGCGTGGCGCGCTCGCGCGGCAACGCAAGGGTTTGCGCACGAACGGGCCGAGACACCGGCGACGCGTGGCTCTGCCGAGCCCCGCGTCCCGCGTCCCGGGTCCCGCGCGCTCAGCCATACACCGGGAACCGCGCGCACTGCGCCGTGACCTTCCCGCGCACGGCGGCGATCACCTGGTCGTCGTTGGGCGCGTCCAGCACGTCGCAGATCCAGTTCGCCAGCTCGGTCACGTCCGCCTCCTTGTAGCCGCGCGTGGTCACGGCCGGGGTGCCGACGCGCAGGCCGGAGGTGACGAACGGCTTCTGCGGGTCGTTCGGCACGGCGTTCTTGTTGACCGTGATGTGCGCCTTGCCGAGCGCGGCTTCCGCGTCCTTGCCGGTGACGCTGCGGCCGATCAGGTCGATCAGCATCAGGTGGTTCTCGGTGCCGCCGGAGACGATCTTGTAGCCGCGCGCCATGAACGCCTTCGCCATCGCCTTGGCGTTCTTCACGACCTGCGCCTGGTAGGCCTTGAACTCCGGCTGCAGCGCCTCCTTGAAGGCGACCGCCTTGGCCGCGATCACGTGCATCAGCGGGCCGCCCTGGATGCCGGGGAACACGATCGACTGCAGCTTCTTCTCGATCTCCTCGCCGGCGCCGCCGCTTGCTTTGCGGCTGGCCACGATGATGCCGCCGCGCGGGCCGCGCAGGGTCTTGTGCGTGGTCGAGGTGACCACGTGCGCGTGCGGCAGCGGACTGGGATAGACGCCCGCGGCGACCAGCCCGGCGACGTGCGCCATGTCGACGAACAGGTAGGCGCCGACCTTGTCGGCGATGGCGCGGAAGCGCGCCCAGTCCATCACCTGCGAGTACGCGCTGAAGCCGGCCACGATCATCTTCGGCTTGTGCTCGAGCGCGAGGCGCTCGACCTCGGCGTAGTCGACCAGGCCGTTCGCATCGACGCCGTACTGCACGGCGTTGAGGATCTTGCCGGACAGGTTGACCTTGGCGCCGTGGGTGAGATGGCCGCCGTGCGCCAGGCTCATGCCGAGGATGGTGTCGCCCGGCTTGAGCAGCGCGAAGTACACCGCCTGGTTGGCCTGCGAGCCGGAGTGCGGCTGCACGTTGGCGTAATCGCAGTCGAACAGTTGCTTCAGGCGCTCGATGGCGAGGCGCTCGGCGACGTCGACATACTCGCAGCCGCCGTAGTAGCGCTTGCCCGGATAGCCTTCCGCGTACTTGTTGGTCAGCACGCTGCCCTGCGCCTCCAGCACGCGCGGGCTGGCGTAGTTCTCCGAGGCGATCAGCTCGACGTGGTCTTCCTGGCGGCGGGCTTCGTCGGCGATGGCCTGGGCCAATTCGCCGTCGTAGCCGGCGATGCGCATGCTGCTGGAGAACATTCGGAACCTCGGCGGGAGCGGTGGACCAAGGCGGAAATGATAGTCCAGGCGCGGGTTTAAGCCTAGGCCGCGGTGGCAGAGCGCGGGCGGCTGGGCGATAATGCCGGGCTTGTCTCCGCCGCTGCGCGCCCCCAGTCAGGCGCGGCGGCACCGCCACCGTCCGGAGCGTCCATGCAGTACATCTACACCATGATCGGGGTCAGCAAGGTCGTGCCCCCGAAGCGCGAGATCATCAAGGACATCTCGCTGAGCTTCTTCCCCGGCGCCAAGATCGGCCTGCTGGGCCTGAACGGCGCGGGCAAGTCGACGGTGCTGCGCATCATGGCCGGCGTCGATGGCGAGTACAACGGCGAGGCGCGCCCGCAGCCCGGCATCAAGATCGGCTACCTGGAGCAGGAACCCCGGCTCGACCCGGCCAAGACCGTGCGCGAGTGCGTCGAGGAAGGCGTGTCCGAGATCCTCGATGCGCAGAAGCAGCTGGAGGCGGTGTACGCCGCCTACGCCGAGGAAGGCGCCGACTTCGACAAGCTGGCCGCCGAGCAGGCGCGCCTGGAAGGCATCCTCGCCGCCGGCGACGCGCATACGCTGGAACGCCAGTTGGAGATCGCCGCCGACGCGCTGCGCCTGCCGCCGTGGGACGCGAAGATCGCCAACCTCTCCGGCGGCGAGAAGCGCCGCGTGGCGCTGTGCCGCCTGCTGCTGTCCAAGCCGGACATGCTGCTGCTGGACGAGCCGACCAACCACCTCGACGCGGAATCGGTGGAATGGCTGGAGCAGTTCCTGCAGCAGTTCCCGGGCACGGTCGTCGCGGTCACCCACGACCGCTACTTCCTCGACAACGCCGCCGAGTGGATCCTCGAGCTGGACCGCGGCCGCGGCATCCCGTGGAAGGGCAACTACAGCTCCTGGCTGGAGCAGAAGGACCAGCGCCTGAAGCAGGAAGAAGCCAGCGAGAAGGCGCGCCAGAAGGCCATCGAGCGCGAGCTGGAGTGGGTGCGTTCCGCCGCCAAGGGCCGCCAGTCCAAGGGCAAGGCGCGCCTGGCCCGCTTCGAGGAACTGAACGCGGTCGACTACCAGAAGCGCAACGAGACCAACGAGATCTACATCCCGCCGGGCGAGCGCCTCGGCGACCTGGTGATCGAGTTCAAGAACGTCGGCAAGGCGTTCGGCGACCGCCTGCTGATCGACGACCTGTCGTTCAAGATCCCGCCCGGCGCGATCGTCGGCGTGATCGGCCCGAACGGCGCCGGCAAGTCCACGCTGATGCGCATGATCACCGGCAAGGAACAGCCGGACAGCGGCGAGATCGTGATGGGCCACACCGTCAAGCTCGCCTACGTCGACCAGTCGCGCGACGCGCTGGACGGCGCCAAGACGGTCTGGCAGGAAATCTCCGGCGGCGCCGACATCATCACCGTCGGCAAGTACGAGACGCCCTCGCGCGCCTACATCGGCCGCTTCAACTTCAAGGGCGCCGACCAGCAGAAGGTCGTCGGCCAGCTCTCCGGCGGCGAGCGCGGCCGCCTGCACCTGGCGAAGACGCTGATGGCCGGCGGCAACGTGCTGCTGCTCGACGAGCCGTCCAACGACCTCGACGTGGAGACGCTGCGCGCGCTGGAAGAAGCGCTGCTGGAATTCCCCGGCTGCGCGATCGTGATCTCGCACGACCGCTGGTTCCTCGACCGCATCGCCACGCACATCCTCGCCTTCGAGGGCGACTCGCACGTCGAGTTCTTCCAGGGCAACTACCAGGAATACGAGGCCGACAAGAAGCGCCGCCTCGGCGAGGAAGCGGCCAGGCCGCATCGGGTGCGGTACAAGAAGATCGGCTGAGGCTTTGGACTCGGGGCTCGGGGGAAGCGTGGCAACCCCTCGTCATTCCGGCGCAAGCCGGGATGGCGGACCGAAGCGGACCGCAACAGAGGGAGCGTAGCGATGGGCTTCATGCAGACATTGGCCCAGGCCTGGGCGCGCAACGACTCGCTGGTCTGCGTCGGCCTCGACCCCGAGCCCGCGCGGTTCCCGGCGCACCTGCGCGACGCGCCCGATGCGATCTTCGCGTTCTGCCGCGACATCGTCGATGCCACCGCCGATATGGTCTGCGCGTTCAAGCCGCAGATCGCGCACTTCGCCGCGCGCGGCGCGGAAGACGCGCTGGCGCGCCTGATCGCGCACATCCACGCGAAGCATCCGGGCGTACCGGTGATCCTCGACGCCAAGCGCGGCGACATCGGCAGCACCGCCGCCTACTACGCGCAGGAGGCATTCGACCGCTACGGCGCCGACGCGGTCACGCTGAACCCCTACCTCGGCCGCGATTCGGTGCAGCCGTTCCTCGACCGCGCCGACAAGGGCGCGGTGCTGCTGTGCCGCACCTCCAACCCCGGCGCGCGCGACCTGCAGGACCTCCTCGTGCGCGACGCCGCGGGCGGCGAGCGCCGGCTGTACCAGCACGTCGCCGCGACGGTCGCGCGCGGATGGAACGCGAACGGCAACTGCCTGCTGGTGGTCGGCGCGACCTATCCCGGGGAACTGGCCGACGTGCGCCGCATCGTCGGCGAGCTGCCGTTGCTGGTGCCCGGCGTCGGCGCGCAGGGCGGCGACGTCGAGGCGGTGGTGCGCAACGGCCGCACCGCGGCCGGCTCCGGCCTGCTGATCAGCTCCTCGCGCGCGATCCTGTACGCCTCGCAGGGCGAGGATTTCGCCGACGCCGCGCGCGCCGCCGCGCAATCGCTGCGCGACGCGATCAACCGCTGCCGCTGAAGCGGCGCCTCAACGCAGCGCGCGCACCTCGCCCTCGTCCTTCAGGCTGAACGGGGTGAAGCGGGTGCGCTCGTCGTAGGTATCGACGCCCTCGCGCACCTTGAGGAAGCCGACCACGGCATAGGTGATCGGCGTGAACACCACCTCGACCAGCACCTTCATCGCCCAGTTGAAAGCGATCACCTTGAGGATGGTCTGGCCTTCCCAGATGCCGATGAAGGCGATCGGGTAGAAGGTCAGGCTGTCGATGCCCTGGCCGACCAGGGTCGAGCCGATCGTGCGCGTCCACAGCCAGCGCCCGCGCGTCCACAGCTTCATCTTGGCCAGCACGAACGAGTTGGCGAAGTCGCCCAGCCAGTAGGCGACCAGCGAGGCCAGCGCGATCCGCCAGGTATTGCCGAACACCAGCTCCAGCGCCGGCTGCAACTGCGCGTTGAACGGCTCCAGCGGGCTGGGCGGCATGCGGATGATCGCCTGCGACATCAGCGTGGCGAACACCAGCGCGCCGAAGCCGGCCCAGATCGCGCGGCGCGCGCGCGCATAGCCGTACACCTCGGTCAGCACGTCGCCGAAGATGTAGCTGACCGGGAAGAACAGGTTGCCGGCGCCGAAGCTGAGCGCGCCGAGCAGCGGCAGGGTGATCGTGCACACCTTGGCCGGGCCGATCAGGTTCGAACACAGCAGCACGGCGACCATGCCGCCAACCAGCAGGTCGTAGTAGCGGAAACCGTGCATGCGCACGGTGGACGGGGACGAGCTCATCGGAGCCTCCGTGCAGGGACGGGAATCAGGATAACCGCGGACGCGGCGAGCATGGCCGCCGGCGCACGGCGCTCACGCCGCGCGCCGGCGATGCCGCCACGCCGTGAACGCATAGCGCGGCAGCAGCAGCGCGTAGTGCGCCCACAGTCCCAGCCAGACCAGCCCCGCCGGCAGCGGATGGCGCGCGGACGGATCGAACTTGCGGAACCAGCGCCACATGCCGCGGTGCTTGTGCCAGGCGACGAACGCGGGCCGGTGCCGGCTGGAACCGCCCTTGCCGTGCAGCACGCGCACGTCGCCGGCGAGCAGCACCGCGTAGCCGGCATCGCGCGCGCGCCGGCACAGGTCGAGATCCTCGCAGTGCAGGAAGTAGCCCTCGTCGAAGCCGCCCAGCGCCTCGAACACGCGCCGCGGCAGCAGCATCAGCGCGCCGGAGACCGCCTCCTCGCGCTCGACGCCCCGCGGCATCGGCCCCGGCACGTTGACGCCGGCGAAGCGCGCGTCGCGCGCTTCGCGCGCGGCCAGCCCGGTCAGCGTCATCAGCGCACGGCGCAGCAGCGGATCGCGCCGCCGCGAGGCGGGATCGGGGCGGCCGTCGGCGTCGCACACCACCGCGCCGATCGGGCCGGCATCGGGGTGCGCGCCCAGCACCGCCAGCAGGCGCGCCAGCGTGTCGCGCTCCAGCATGCAGTCGGGGTTGAGCACCAGCAGCGCCTCGCCGCGCGCCTGCGCCGCGCCGCGGTTGACCGCCGCGCCGAAGCCGAGGTTGGCGCCATTGCGCAGCACGCGCACGCGCGCGTCGCCGGCGTGCGCGCGCTCGAGCGCCTCCGGCATGCCGTCGGCCGAGGCGTTGTCGACCAGCACGAACTCGACGGCGACGCCGCCGGCCAGCGCGCGCGCCGCGCACTCCAGCAGGGCCGGGCCGCTGTCGGCCGCGACCACGATCACGCTGACCCGCGGCGCGCCGGCGTCCTCGCCTGCGGGCAACCGCGGCGTGCGCGCGCGGCGGTCGCCCGGGTCGCCGGCGCTCAGGGCCCGCCGTCCTGCGGGCCGGCCGCGGACGGCGCGGCGGGCGGCGGCGCCGACGGCCGCAGGCGCTCCATCTCGGTGCGCAGCGGCGCCAGCGATTCGAACTTGCGCTGGTATTCGTCGGTGACCTGGCGCGCCTCCGCGCTGTTGGTGATCACCCGCGGCGTGATCAGCACGATCAGCTCGGTGCGGTTGCGCGTGCGGTCGGTGGTGCCGAACAGGCGCCCGACCACCGGCACGCGGCTGACCCACGGCAGGCCGTTGTCGTTGACCAGCTCGTTCTGCTGGATCAAGCCGCCGAGCAGCACCGTCTCGCCGCTCTGCACCGCGACCTGGGTGCTGATCGCACGCTGCGAGATCGGCGGATTGCCCTGCAGGTTGGGCGTGCCCGGCGTGCTCACCTGCTGCTGGATGTCGAGGTAGACCAGGCCGCCCGGATTGACGCGCGGCACCACGTCGAGGATCACGCCGGTGTCGAGGTACTGCACCTCGCCCTGCGCCGGCACGGTGGTGGCGCCGCTGGCGTTGGTGGTGCCGACCGTGGTCGAGGTGATGAAGGTCTGCGTGATCGGGATGCGGTCGCCGACCTGGATCGTCGCCTCCTGGTTGTTCAGCACCACCAGCGAAGGCGCCGACAGCACCTTGGTGTTGCCGGTCGATTCCAGCGCGCGCAGCACGCCCTGCACGTCCTTGCTGATGAACGAATAGAACAGCGCGTCAGCGGCGGAGTTGTACTTGGTGCCGCCGAGGCCGGCGGCACCGCTGTGGCGGCGGCCGTACTGGTTGCCGTTCGGCGGCGCGTTGCCGCTCTGGTCGGTGTTGCCGACCAGGCCGCCGAGGTACCACTGCACGCCGAAGCGGAACTCGCCGGTGAGCTGCACCTCGAGGATGCGCGTTTCGATCTGCACCTGCAGCGGCACGTTGTCGAGGCGGCGGATCGCGGCCTGGATGTCGCTCCACTGCCCGGGCCGGCAGCGCACCAGCAGTTGGTTGTTCTCGTCGACCGCGGTGAAGCTCATGCCGCTGTCGCCCGTCGTCGCCGCGGCCGCGGCGGGCGTCGCCGGCGCGGCGGCCGTGCTGCGCTGGCGCAGCGTGGTCTGCTGGCCGATCGCGCCCATGCCCTGCTTCTGGCTGTCGGTGCCGCCTTCCATGCTGGTCGCCTGCAGCCCCGGGCCGACGCGACCGGCGGTCGTCTCGTGCTGCGGCGGCGCGGCGCCGTTGTAGATGCTGTTGAGGTAGCCGGCGAGGTCGGTCGCCTTGACGTTCTTGACGTCGTAGACGTAGAGCTGCGCGTCGTTGCCGCCGCCGTTGTCGATGCGCGCGATCCACTCGCGCATTTCCTCGAGGTAGGCCGGTTGCGGCGAGATCACCACGATCGCGTTGGTGCGCTCGATCGGGATGAAGCGCAGCATGCCGGCCAGCGGCGTGTCGCCCTTCGGGCCGAACATCTTCTCCAGCTCCGGCATCAGGTCGCCGACCTGCGCGTGCTGCAGGCTGTAGACGCCGACCGACATGCCGCGCAGCCAGTCGACGTCGAAGATCTGCACGCTGCGCTGGTAGCTGGCCAGTTCCGCCGGCGTGCCGGCCATCACCAGCAGGTTGCGCGCCGCATCGACCAGCAGGAACGCCTCCGGCCGCGCGAACGGCTTGAGCAGCTTCTGCATCTCGGTGGCGGAGATGTAGCGCAGCGGATACAGCCGCGCGGCGAAGCCGTCGGCCGGCGCCGCCGCGCCCAGGCCCGGGATCAGGTAGCCGGTGGTGGCCTGCTTCAGCGGCAGCACCACGTAGCGGCCGTCCTGGCGCACCAGCGCGTTGTCGGTCCAGGACAGCAGCATCTCCAGCACCGGCAGCACCTCGTCGCCGCCGATCGGCTGCGCGGTGGCGAAGGTGACGCTGCCCTGCACGCCGGGCGCGATGCTGTAGTTGACCTTGAGCAGGTCGCCGAGGACCGCCTTGACCACGGCCTGGATCGGCTGGTTTTCGAAGTTGAACACGACCTGGCCGCCGCCGGCCGCCTCGACCGCACGCCGCGGCCGTGCCGCCTGCGGGTTGACGAACTGGCCGCTGCCGAGGCGCACGTCGGCGCCGCCGGGCCGCGCTTCGGCGGCGCCTTCGCCGCGCAGCGGGCCCGCAGCCGGCGCTACTGGCGCATGGGCGCCGGTGCCGGCGACGGCCTCGCGCTCGAGCGAGTAGTCGCGCGCCGTCGATCCCGGGGTGGTGGCGCAGCCGACGAGAGCGACGGCGAGCGCCAGGATGACAATACGGGTGATACGCGGCGGGTTCACGGCGTGCCTCCATCGGCGTTCTGCGGTTGCGGTCGCTGTTCCATGCGGCGGCGACGCTCTTCGATACGTTGTTTCAGGGCCTGCACGCGCGCCGCGGCGGCGGCGTCGGGCGTTTCGGCGGCGGAAGCGTCCGCCTGCGGCCGCAGCGGAATCGGCGCAGGCGCCTCGGGCATCGAAGCGCTCGATGCGGGCGCGACCTGCTGCACCTGCACGCCGCCCTCGCCCATCGGCTCGGGTTTCTGCGCGGGCGCGGCCTCCGGGCCGGGCCCGGGGCCCGGCACGGCGGCGCCCGCGTCGTGCGGCGGCGCGCCGCGCTGCGGGCTGACCGGGGCCACCTTCAGTTCGAGTTCGGCGCGTTCGCCGCGGCCGTTGACGAAGGTGGCGCCGCGCGGCTTCAGCTCGCGCAGGGTCCAACTGCCGTCGGGCAGCGCGCTGCCTTCGCGAACCACGTAGCTCTTGTTGCCGGCGGCGTCGTGCAGCAGCGCCGCGTGCAGTTGCGGGGTCAGCATCACGCCGGTCAGCACCAGTTGGCCGATCGCCGGCCCGGCCTCGCCGCCGCCGGCGGCCTGCGGCTCCGGCTGGCGGTCCTCGCTGAACAGCGGGTGCTGCCAGATCGCGGCGTAGCGGTCGACGCCGGCCAGCCGCGGCGCCGCGGCGGCGGCCTGGCCCGCGCCGGCCAGCGGCGGCGGTGCGGTCGGCGCCGACCAGCGCACGCCGCGGCCCAGCCCGGCCCACAGCCCGAGCAGCAGCAGCGCCAGCGCCGCGCAGACGACGGCCAGCGCGGGGGTCAGGCGGACATGGTCGGCGGCGTTCACGGCGGCGCGGCGGCAGCGGGTTGGCGGATGTAGCCGGACAGCACGAACTGCACTTCCAGCCGCGCCGGCGCAGCCTCGCCGCCGCCGGCGGCCGGCGGCCGGTAGGCGCTCAGTTCGTCGACGAACAGGTACGGCATGCCGGCCTCCAGGTCGTACAGGATGCCGGTCAGCGGCTGGGTTCCGCAACGCAGCGTGATGCTGACGCTGACCCGACGATACGGCTCGTCGCCATGATCGCGCGAGACCGGCATCTTCTGCGGCATGTCGCAGCCGAGCCCCTCGCGGGCATGGCGCTGCACCGCGTCCATGGCGCGCTGCATCAGCGCGGCCGCGGCGGCGTTGGGGTCGGCTTCGGGCAGGAACGCGCGATCCTCGCGCTCGCCGCGCTGCATCGCGTTCAGCCGCGCCTGCACCGCGTCGCGCTGGGCGATGATGCCGGCGTAGCGCGCCTGCTGCCCGCGCAGGTCGCGCATCTCCTGCGCGATGCCGAGCTGCGGCGCGACGAACCACCAGTGCACGGCCAGCAGGTAGACCAGCGCCAGCGCGAGCAGCGCCAGCAGCAGCGCGAGCGCGCGCGATTCAGCGGGACGCAGCGGGCGCACGACCGGCCTCCGCAGGTTGGCGCAGCTTGGCGACGAGATAGAAACGCTCCTTGCCGGTGCGCGGGTCGGGCTGGATCACGCCCTGGAAGCTGGGCTCGCTCAGCACTGGCGATCCTTTCAGCAGGTCGATCAGCGCCGCCGCCTGCGCCGCCTGCCCCTGCAGGCCGATGCGGCCGTCGGCGTCGACGCTGAAGCGCTCCAGCCAGGTGGTCGCCGGCAGGCGCTGGCTCAGGTCGGACAGCAGCTCCAGCATCGACGGCGCGGCGCGCTTGCGCGCGGCGAGGAAGCCGGCGGCGGCGGCGCCATCGTCGAGCGTGCGGCGCAGCCGCGCCACCTGCTCGGCGTCGCCGCGCATCGCCTCGACCTGCGCGCGCATCTTTTCCAGCGCGCGCCCGCGGTTGTCCACCCACTGCGCCATCGCCAGCAGCAGCACCAGCAGCGCGACGCCGGCCAGCGCGAAGTTGAGCCGGCGGCGCGGATGCGGGCGCACCGCGCGCCGGTCCGCCGGCAGCAGGTTGAAGCCGAGGCGCGCGCCGTCGGCGTCGCGCAGGTCGACCGCATCGAGGCCGGCGCCGAGCGCCTCGACGCGCGCGACCAGCGGATCGAGCGCGGCGCGCGGCGCCAGCGCGAATTCCGCGGTCAGCGTGCGGCCGTCGGCGGCAAGGTCGAGCACGCGCTGGTCGTAATGGACCTGGTCGGCGCGGAACGGCGTCTGCCGGTCCATCTCGAACGCCAGCACCTGGCGCAGCCGCTGCGCGGTCGCGGCAGGCAGGGTCACGCGGCGCAGCAGGGCCTGCGCGGCCGGCAGGCAAAGCACCAGGCGCAAGTCGGGCGGGGCCACGCCGGCGCAGGCCTCGCGCAGCGCGGCGCGCTGCGCTTCCGGCGGCTGGGCCAGGTCGATGCGCGCCAGCGGCGCGGGATCGTCGGCGCGGGCCACGCTCAAGGTGTCGCCGGCGACCTCGAGCAGGCGCAGCTCCGGCCCGCGTGCCAGCCAGGCGCGCAGCCGTGCCGGCAGGCATGCGGCGAGTTCGCCGCCCCACCAAGCGCAGAAGCGCGGCAGCGGCGAATGCCGCCATGCCTGTCGCGCGCGCTCCAGCGGCTCCGCCAGCGCCAGCGGTATGGCCTTCATCCTTCCTCCCCGTCCTGCCAGCGCAGCACCACGTACGGCGGCGCGCCGGCCAAGCTCCCTTGCAGCCGCAACGTCGCGCGCAGTATTGCGCGTGCGCCGTCGGGCAGCGTCGCTTCCACGCGAATACTATGCGTGAAGCTGCTGCCGGCCGCCATCAGTGCGGAGGCGCCGGGCAGGTCGCCCAGCAGCGGCGCCAGCCCCTGGCGGGCGGCATCCGGCTGGCGGCGCGCCGTCACCAGCCCGGTGGCGCGCGCGGCATCGATGCCGGACAGCGCCTGCAGCGCCAGCGCCGACGCATAGGTCGGGTTGGGCAGGTTGCGGCCCGACCACAGGGTGAGCGCGGGGACGACGCGCCGGTACAGCGCGGGGTCCATGCCCAGCACCTGACGCAGCTCGTCGAGGGTGACGAAGGGGCCGTTGCGCGGACCGTACGCCAGGCGTGCGCGCCGGTAGGCTTCGGCTTCGGCGCCGTGCGCGCGCGCCAGGTCGTCGACGTCGCGCCAGTCCAGCACCGCATCGGCCAGCGCCTCGACGCGCGCGGGGTCGGCGCCGGCCGCGGCGAACAGGCGGCGCAGGGCCGGCGCATCGGCGGCGTTGAGGTCGACCTTGCCGGCCTCGTCGGTAATCTCGATGCGCACCTCGGCGTCGTCGAAGCGGAACGCGTAGGCGCGCCCGTCCGCCACCCAGTGCCGCGCCGGGTCGTTCTCGCGCAGCGCGTACACCGCGCGCGCCAGGCCGGCCTCGGCGGCATAGCGCGCCACCGCGTGATCGCGCTGGTAGCGCGCCTGCAGCACCTCGGTGCGCGCCATCGCGGCGAAGCCGCCGAGCAGGATCGCGGTGAGCGCGACCGCCCACAGCACGACCAGCAGCGCGATGCCGCGCGTCCGCCTCATCGCCGTTTCCCGTAATTGAACGTCGCCGGCCCGACCGCGCCCTGGCCGAGGCGCAGCGGCGTCTCCAGCACCGGCCAGTCGACGCGGCCGCGCTCGCCCAGGTCCAGCTCGATGCGCACCAGCGCCGGCGGCCGCGTCGCGCGCGGCCAGGCCGGCACCCACTCGCCCATGCGGCCGTCGCGGCCGATGCCGCGGTAGGCGAAGCGGCCGCCGCGGATGCCGGTGAGCAGCACCTCCGGCGGCTCGTCCGCAGCAGGCGCGCGTGCGGCCGGGCCATTCCAGCGCGCGTAGTCGAGGGTCAGCGCGTAGGCGTCGCCGTCGCGCACCAGCTTCAGCGTCTGCAGGTACGGGCCGCCGCGCGCGAGGTAGCCCGGCAGCGGCGCGAGGAAGCGCATGCTGGTCGGCGCGCCGTCGAACACTTCCGGCTGGCCGCCGTGCGGGTCGATCTCGTACGGCAGCGGCAGCGCCTGGGCCAACTGGCGGCGCAGGAAATCCTGGGTGGCGCGCATCGCGTCGAGGCGCGCGTCGCGCGCATCGCCGAAGCGCACCGCGCGCGTCGCCGCGCTCAGCCCGCCCCAGACGCCGGCCAGCAGCACCGCCAGCAGCGCGATCGCCAGCAGCACTTCGAACAGGGTGAAGCCGCGCGCCGTCGCGGCACGATCAGGCGCGCGCCGTGGCGGCGCCATCGGCGAACGCGCGCGCGCGCCGCTCATGGCCCACTCGCCGGCACGGCGCCGCCGACCGCCGGCGCAGTCAGCGCGCGCAGGGTGCTGAAGCGGATCTGCTGCGGCGACCCGGCGGCGCCCCAGCTCACGTCGAGCTGCACGCGGTACAGCGCGACCGGCGGCGGCAGCGGCGATGCCGCGGCATCCGGCGGCCGCCACGGCGCCACCGTCAGCCGCCAGCGGTAGCGCGCATCGAAGCGCCCCTCGCTGACGCCCGGCCGCAGCGGCGCGGCCATGCCCAGCGTATCCAGCAGCGATTCGCCCCACAGCGTCGCCGTGCTGACTTCGGCGGCGCGCTGGCCGCCGTGCAGCGACGCCGCCAGCGTGCCGTACAGCGCGGCCGAGGCCAGCGCGAACAGCGCCAGCGCGGCGACCAGTTCGAGCAGGCTGAAGCCGCGGGAATGCCGGGACCCGGGTCCCGAGTCCCGAGTCCCGAGTCCCGGCCTTCGGGAGTCCCGAGTCCCGATCATGACGACGCGGGGCGCGGCGCCCCGTCCTCCAGGCTGACCGTGCCGGTCAGCCAGCCGACGTCGACGCGCCAGGTGCGCGCGCCCGAGGTCAGCGTGATGTGCCCGCCGGTCGAGCTGCCGTCGGGATAGAAGCGGATGCCGGCGCTGTGCGCGTCGACGCGCTCGCGCGCGGCGGTGGTCAGCTCGACGCGCATGCCCGGCGGCAGCGCCACCGGATCGCGGCCGGGCACGCTGTAGCGCAGCGCGGCGAGGTCGAGTTCGAACACCTGCTCGCGCTGCTGCACGATCGCCTGCGCGCGCGTCCAGCGCAGCGCCGCGGCGAGATCGCGGCCGGCCGCGCCGACGCGCGCGCCGGCCAGGCTGCGGCTGGTCGCCACCGCGGCGACGCTGATGGCGATGCCGATCAGCACGATCACGGCGAGCAGCTCCAGCAGGGTGAAGCCACGCGATCCGGCCGCGCGGCCGCACGCATCGGAACGGAGCCGCTGCGCCGCCACGAAGCCGGCACGCGGCCCCCGGATCCCGGCGTTTTCGCGCCCCGGTCTCCGGCGCCCGCTCATCCGCTTACTGCCAATTGCCCACGTCGGCGTTCAGGCCGTCGCCGCCGGGCTGGCCGTCCTGGCCGTAGAAGATCACGTCGAAGCTGCCGTGCGCGCCGGGGTACTTGTAGCCGAACGGGTGGCCGAACGGATCGTTCAGGTCGGACGCCTTGGCGTACGGGCCGTTCCAATGCGGCGCGGCGGCCGGCTTCGTGACCAGGTCGGCGAGCTGCTGCGGCGGCGTGCCGTTGTCGAGCGCGTAGTTCTCGATCTTGACGCCGAGCGTGGCGAGCTGCGCCTTGCCGGCGCCGTACTTGCCCTTGTCGACGTTCTTGCCGACCTGGGTGACCACGATCGCGGCGACGATGCCGAGCAGCACGATCACCGCCAGCATTTCCATCAGCGTGAAGCCGGCTGCGCGGCGCGGACGGGAGCGGAACGAAACAAGACGCATCGGGAATCTCCTCGGAAAACGAAACGACCGGGCGTGCCGGTTCTGGTTACGGATTCTCGCCACCGCGCGGGCGCGTCCGCGCGCTCGCTCAACCCATGCTGCCGGTCAGGCTGAGCAGCGGCAGCAGCACGGCCAGCATGATCAGGGCGACCAGCAGCGCCATCACGATGGTCAGCGCCGGCACCAGCGCGGCGAGCAGGCGGTCGATGGCGTTGCGCACCTCCTGGTCGAAGGTGTCGGCCACTTTCAGCAGCATCGCGTCGAGCGTGCCCGATTCCTCGCCCACCGTGATCATGGACAGCGCGAGGCGCGGGAAGTATCCGGCCTGCGTCAGCGCGTGGCCGAGCCCGGCGCCGCCCTTGACCTCCTCGGCGACCGCATCAAGCGCGCCGGCGAGCGCGCGGTTGTCGACCACGTTGCGCGCTACCGCCAGCGCCGCCAGCAGCGACACGCCGTTCTTCAGCAGGGTGCCGAGCGTGCGCGCCAGGCGCGCGGTCTCGGTCTTCAGCACCAACGGGCCGACCAGGCGGCGGCGCAGCAGGCGCTCGTCCCAGGCGCGCCGCGTCTGCGGGTCGCGCAGCCGCGCGCGCAGCCAGTAGCCGGCGCCGGCCAGCAGCAACAGCAGCAGCCACCAGAAGTCGCGCAGCGTGGTGCCGATCGCCATCACGACGCGCGTCACCAGAGGAATCTCGACGTTCATGTCGGCGAAGATCGGCACGAACTGCGGCACCACGTAGGCCAGCAGCAGCACCAGCGAACCGAGCACGCCGACCAGCAGGAAGGCGGGATAGACCAGCGCGTTGACCACCGTCTCGCGCAGCGCGCGGCTGCGTTCGAGGTATTCGGCGAGGCGCTTGAGGGTTTCCTCCAGCGAACCGCCGGTCTCGCCGGCGCGCACCATGCTGACGTACAGGCGCGGGAACGCGCCGGGCTCGGCCTCCAGCGCGTCGGACAGCGGCGCGCCGCCGCGCACGCGGTCGCGCACGCGCTCGATCAGGCGCTGCGCGCGCTCGCCCTCGGGCAGGTCCATCAGCAATTGCAGCGCGCGGTCCAGCGGTTGGCCGGCGCCGAGCAGGGTCGCCAACTGCAGGGTGAACTGGGCGAGCTGCGCGCCGGCCAGCGGCTGGCGGCGGAACAGCGCGGACAGCGTGCCGTGCGTCTCGGCGCCGCCGGCGCTTGCGTCCAGCGGGATCTGGCCCTGGTCCTGCAGCCGCGCGACCACCTCCTCGACCGAAGAGGCGTCCATCTCGCCGTCGTGGATCTCGCCGGCGGCGTCGACCGCGCGGTAGCGAAACAGCGCCACCTCAGTTCTCCTGCGTCACGCGCAGCACTTCCTCGATCGTGGTGACGCCGGACAGCGCCTTGGCGAGGCCGTCCTCGTACATCGTGCGCATGCCTTCCTCGCGCGCCAGCGCCTCGACGCGGCCGGTGTCGGCGCGCTGCATCACCAGGCGGCGCAGCGGATCGGACATCACCAGCAGCTCCATGATCGTGGTGCGGCCGTAGTAGCCGGTCGGGTTGGCGGCGGAGCTGCCGGGCCGCCACAGGCGGATCGGGCGTTCGCTCGTGTAGCGGTCGAGGTGGAATTCCTCGATCACCTCGGGCAGCGCCTCGTACGGCTCGGCGGTGGCCGGATCGAGCCTGCGCACCAGGCGCTGGGCGAGGATGCCGTTGACGGTGGAGGCGAGCAGGTAGTCTTCCACGCCCATGTCGAGCAGGCGCGTCACGCCGCCGGCGGCGCTGTTGGTGTGCAGCGTGGAGAGCACCAGGTGGCCGGTCAGCGCGGACTGGATGGCGATGCGGCAGGTTTCCAGATCGCGCATCTCGCCGATCATGATCGTGTCCGGGTCCTGGCGCACGATCGAGCGCAAGGCGCCGGCGAAGTCCAGGCCGATCTGCGGCTTCACCTGGATCTGGTTGATGCCCTCGAGCTGGTACTCGACCGGATCCTCGACGGTGATGATCTTGACGTCCGGCGTGTTGATGCGCGACAGCGCGGTGTACAGCGTGGTGGTCTTGCCCGAGCCGGTGGGGCCGGTCACCAGCAGGATGCCGTTCGGCCGCTCCAGCAGTTCGATGAAGCGCGACAGCAGCGGCTCGGTGAAGCCGAGCGCGTCGAAGTCGAACACCACGTTGCCGCGGTCGAGGATGCGCATCACCACCGACTCGCCGAAGCTGGTCGGCATGGTCGACACGCGCAGGTCGAGCTCCTTGCCCTGCACGCGCAGCATGATGCGGCCGTCCTGCGGCAGGCGGCGTTCGGCGATGTTGAGCTTGGCCATGATCTTGACGCGCGAGATCACCGCCGCGGTGGAGGCCGCCGGCGGCGACTCCACCTCGTGCAGCACGCCGTCGATGCGGTAACGCACCTTCAGGCGGTTCTCGAACGGCTCGATGTGGATGTCGGAGGCGCGCTGCTCGACCGCGCGCTGGATCAGCAGGTTGACCAGGCGGATCACCGGCGCCTCGGAGGCGAGGTCGCGCAGGTGCTCGATGTCGTCCTCGCCGCGCGCGCCCTCGTCGGCAAGGTTCTCGACGATCGTGCCCATCGCCGAGCGGCCCTGGCCGTAGTGGCGCTCGATCAGGTCGTCGATCTCGGCGCGCACGCCGACGCGCAGCGCCACCGGCTTGCCGGCGGCCAGCGCCACCGCCTGCGCGGGATAGGGATCGGCCGGGTCGGCCACCAGCAGTTCCAGCGTGCCGTCGCGCTCGGCCAGCGGCACCACGTGGTGCTGCTTGAGGAAGCGCGCGGGCAACGCCAGCTCGGGCGGCGCCTCGGGGGCGTCCTTGGCGGAAACGAGCGGCAGGTCCAGCAGTTCGGCCCAGGTCTCCGCCATGTCGCGCTCGGACACCAGGCCGAGGCGGGTCAGCAGCGCGGTCAGGGTGCCCTCGGGCGATTCCTCGTGGACGCGGCGCGCGCGCGCCAGGTCGGACTCCTTCAGGCGCCCGCGCTCGACCAGCCGCGCGCACACGCGCGCCTCGTCGGCGCCCGCGCCCGCTTCCGCCTTGTCCACGACCATGTCGATGGTCATCGCCCGCCGTCCTCCGCACCGCCCGCGCCGACGGCGCCGGCCTCCCGGGCGGCCGAGTCTAGCACCCGCCCCGTGAGGGCACGGTTGCGTGCAGGCAGGCGCCGACCTACGAAAAATTCCTACTCCGCCCGCCCGATTTCCGGCCTATACCCGGTGCGGGGAGTCGTACTGCTGTCGACGTCGCACGCCGCCGCTGCGCGGCGCCGCGCGACGGAAGCCAATTTCGGAATTCGATAACCAAAAGATCACGGACGCGAACCTACTTCGGCCGTTCCCAGGGGGATCCGCGGCGGCAACGCCCGTGCCCCACGCACACGCGTGGAGCCGGCCAGGCACCATCGCCGCGGATAGCGGTGCTCCGCACCGCCAAGGGAACGCCGGGCATCACTCGGCTGGCAGCGGTTTCGGCTTGACCCCGTCGTTGCACATCCACCACTGGGAGTTGGGGCTCATGCGTTTCACCAAGACTGTTCTCGTTTCCTGTCTCGCGTCCGCGCTGTTCCTGTTCGGATCCGCCCACGCCGCCACCGTGCTGCAGGCGGCCCACGGCGACGAGCAGGAGCTGGCGCCGACCGGCAAGGGCTACGGCGTGCCGTTCGCGCATCCGTCCGCGTTCGCCAAGTCGACCGGCGGCGCCAAGACCACCAACAACGGCATCGTCTATCACGGCGGTCCGGTGATGCTCGGCACCACCAACGTCTACTACATCTGGTACGGCAACTGGTCCGGCAATACCGCCGGCACCATCCTGACCAATCTGGCGCAGTCGATGGGCGGTTCGCCCTACTTCAACATCAACACCACCTACTACGACGGCAGCAACACCCACGTCTCCAACGCCGTCAACTACGTCAAGGCGACCAACGACAACTACTCGCTCGGCACGGCGCTGGGCGACGCCGACATCCAGACCATCGTCAGCAACGCGATCAGCTCGGGCGCGCTGCCGAAGGACACCAACGCGGTGTACTTCGTGCTGACCTCGGCGGACGTCAACGAGACCTCCGGCTTCTGCACGCAGTACTGCGGCTGGCACACCCACGGCTCGATCCTTGGTTCCGACATCAAGTACTCGTTCATCGGCAACCCGGACCGCTGCCCGTCGTCCTGCGCGGCGCAGACCACCAGCCCGAACGGCAACGCCGGCGCGGACGGCATGGCCAGCATCATCTCGCACGAGTTGGAAGAGGCCGTCACCGATCCGGACCTGAACGCGTGGTACGACCGTCGCGGCCAGGAGAACGCCGACAAGTGCGCCTGGACCTTCGGCACCGAATACACGGTGGCCAACGGCTCGAAGGCCAACATGAACCTGGGCGGCATGGACTACCTGATCCAGCAGAACTGGGTGAACGCGGGCGGCGGCTACTGCGCGCTGCACCTGTGATCGACTGAAGCGAACGCCGGCGCCGCGGCGCGGTCCCACCAGGACCGGCCGCGGCGTCGCCATCTGCGGCTCCCGCACGATCGAGGAAGGAACGCGACCATGCGCACCATCGTCCGTGCCCGCAGCGCCGCGCTGGCGGCGCTGCTCGCCTGCGCCACCGTCGCCGCACCGGACGCCGGGCCCGGCCCGCAGCGCATCCCCACGGTCAGCCGCGCGGCGATGCTGTTCGCCGGCTTCGAGCGCGACCTCGGCGACGCCCTGCGCACGCGCGATGCCGCCCGCCTCAAGCGGCTGCTGGCCGAGGATTTCGAACAGCGCGACGCCCGCGCGCCCGACACGCCCACCCCGCGCGCCGACTGGCTCGCGCACCTGCCGCCCGCGCTTGCCGACGCCGAGCAGGAACGCTTCGCCGTGCACGACTACGGCGACACCGCGGTGGTGAGCTTCGCGCTCGTCCCGCAGGCGACCGACAAGAACGCAGCGGCCCCGTACTTCGTGGTGGACGTCTGGCGCAAGGCCGGCGAGTACTGGCAGCTCGCAGTGCGCTACATCGGCGCGGACGGCGCCGGCATCGCGTATCCGGGCAGCGCGCCCGCCGCGGCGCCGCCGAAGAAGATCTGACCGCGCTGCGAACGGCGCCCCGGCGCCATCCCCGCGCACGCGGGCATCCATGGGATGCCGCGTCGACGGTCGCCGTGCTGGACAGCACCGCGCGCCGGCGCTAGAACCGCACGATCCCCCGCCCCCCGGAGAGCGATCATGCGCCGCCTCGCCACCGCCCTCGCCTGTCTCGCCGGCCTCGGCCTCGCCGCCTGCCAGCGGCAGAGCGCCCCGCCGGCCGCATCCACGCCGCCACCGGCCGCCAGCGCCGCGGCGCCCGCGCCGCCGGCGCCGGTCGCGCTCGCGCCGCAGATCGGCGCCGACGCGTTCCGGGCCTACGACCGGACGCTCGCCGCAGACGACTTCCAGGGCCGCAAGCCCGGCACCGAAGGCGAACAGAAGACCACCGCCTGGCTGGTCGAGCAGTTCAAGCGCATGGGCCTGGAGCCCGGCAACCACGGCGACTGGTTCCAGACCGTGCCGACCGATTCCACGGAACTGCTCAACACCGACGTCGCGATGACGGTGACGGCGAAGGGCAAATCCGACCGCTTCGCCAACCGCGCCGACATGATGGTGGAGACGCTGCAGGCGAAACCGTCGGTCAGCCTGAGGAACTCGTCGATCGTGTTCCTCGGCTACGGCGCGATCGCGCCGAACTGGGGCTGGAACGACTACGCCGGCATCGACGTGAAGGGCAAGACGGTGATCGTGCTGGTCAACGATCCCGGCTTCGCGACCGGCGATCCCAAGCTGTTCAACGGCCGCGCCATGACCTACTACGGCCGCTGGATGTACAAGTACGAGGAGGCCGCGCGCCAGGGCGCCGCCGCCTGCTTCGTCGTGCACACCAGCGACGACGCGGCGGGCTATCCGTGGAGCGTGGTCGTCAACAGCGGCTCGGGCCCGCAGCTCGGCCTGCCCGCGAGCGTCGATCCCGCGCCGCGCCTGCCGGTGGCCGGCTGGCTGACTCGCGACGCCGCCAAGCGCCTGTTCGCCGACGCCGGCCTCGACTTCGACGCGCTGGAGAAACAGGCCGCGCAGCGCGGCTTCAAGCCGGTGCCGCTGCAGGCCACCGCCTCGCTGACGCTGAAGAACCGCATCGGCCGCTTCGAGTCGCACAACGTGGTGGCGATGGTGAAGGGCAGCACGCATCCCGACGAGGCGGTGATCTACACCGCGCACTGGGACCACCTCGGCATGGATCCGAAGCGCGAGGGGCATCAGGTGTTCAGCGGCGCGGTCGACAACGGCACCGGCCTGTCGATGCTGTTGATGATCGCCGACGCCTTCGCGCACCAGCCGACGCCGCCCGAACGCAGCGTGCTGTTCTTCATGCCGACGCTGGAGGAATCCGGCCTGCTCGGCTCGAAGTACTACGTGGCGAAGCCGGTGTTCCCGCTGGACAAGACCGTCGCCGACCTCGCCGTCGACGCGCTGCCGCCGGTCGGCCGCGCGCGCGACATGACCGTGATCGGCAAGGGCCAGTCGCAGCTGGAGGACCTGCTGGCCGACGTGCTGAAGTCGCAGGACCGCGTGATCTCCGGCGAGACTACGCCGGAGAACGGCTTCTACTTCCGCTCCGACCACTTCAACTTCGCCAAGGCCGGCGTGCCGGCGATGCTGGCCAGCTCCGGCCTCGACCTGCTGGACGGCGGCGAGGCCGCCGGCAAGGCTGCGGCGGCGGACTACACCGCGCACCGCTACCACACGCCGAACGACGTGTTCGACCCGAACTGGAATCTCGATGGCATCCTCGAGGACACGCAGGCCTACTACGAACTGGGCGAACGGCTGGCGAAGAGCGGCGTGTGGCCGCGGTGGTATCCCGACAGCCCGTTCGGCGCCAAGCGCGAAGCGATGCCAAAGGGCGAGGACGCGCACGCGAAGTAACGCAAGAACGCGACGCGCCATTCTTGCCCTCCTCTCCCGCCTCCGGCGGGAGAGGGTCGGGGTGAGGGTGGCGGCGCCGCAGGCGCCGGTCGAAACGTTCCGGGGTCGCCTGCACGCAGGCTCCTACAACGACGCCGCGCGGGGAACAGGGCGCCTGCACGCAGGCTCCTGCCGTGCCGTGCGCTCAGATCTCGTGATGCACCGACTCCGCGGTGAGTGCGGCGTCGGCCTTGTCGCGGCGGCGCGGCATCAGCTCGACCAGGTACATCGCCGACAGCACCAGCGCGCCGCCGGCGAGCATGCGCCAGGTCAGCACGTCGCTGCCGAAGGCGACGGCGAAGGCGGCGGCGAACACCGGCTCGGTGGTCATCACGATCGCGGCACGGGTCGCCGGCAGGTGCGCCTGCGCCCAGGTCTGCATCAGCATCGCGCCGGCGCCGGCGATCAGCGCCATGTACAGCACGGCGATCCAGGCGGCGCGGTCCGGCGGCAGCACCGGGCCGCGTGGCGCGGTGGCGAGCAGGCAGACCAGCGCGATCGCCACCATCTGCACCGCCGACATGCCGAACGCTTCCTCGGGCCGCGACCACTGGCCGAGGCCGACGATGTGCAGCGCGTACAGCAGCGCCGAGGCCAGCGTCAGCCATACGCCGAGGTCCACCGAGAAACCGTTCAGCGACAGCAGCGCCAGGCCCGCGGTGGCCAGCAGCACGGCCAGCCACACGACGCCGGCCATGCGCTGGCGCAGCAGCACGGTGGCGAGGATCGGCGTGAACACCACGTACATGCCGGTGGCGAAGCCGCTGACGCTGGGCGCGATCAGCGCCAGCCCCCAGGTCTGCAGCAACTGGCCGGCGCCGTAGACCGTGCCGAGCAGCAGCGCGCGGCCGACCTGCAGGCGCGACATTCGCTGCAGCGGCCGCGCGAACAGCAGCGCCATCGCCGCCGCCGCGATCGCGAAGCGCACGGCGAGGAAATCCGCCACCGGCATGCGCCCGACCACGTCCTTGATCAGCACGAAGGTCGAGCCCCACACCGCGGTCAGCGCCAGCAGGCCGAGCGTGGCGAGCGCGCGCAGGCGCGCCGGGGTGCGCTGTGCGACCGCGCTCAACCCACCCACGCCCGCGCGTTGCGGAACATGCGCATCCACGGCGAATCCTCGCCCCAGGTGTCGGGATGCCAGCTCATCTGCACGCTGCGCGCGACGCGCTCGGGATGCGGCATCAGGATGGTGACGCGACCGTCGGCGGCGGTGAAGCCGGTGTAGCCGCCGGGCGAGCCGTTCGGGTTGAGCGGATAGTTCTCGGTCGGCTTGCCGCGGTTGTCGATATAGCGCAGGCAGGCGCCGCTCCTGGTCGGCTTGGCGTCGTGCGCGAACTCGACGCGGCCCTCGCCGTGCGAAACCGCGACCGGGATGCGCGAACCCGCCATGCCGCGCAGGAGGATCGACGGCGACTCCAGCACCTCGACGGTGACCAGGCGCGCCTCGTACTGCTCGGAAGCGTTGCGCTTGAAGCGCGGCCAGTGCGCCGCGCCGGGGATGATCGGCGCCAGTTCGGCCAACGCCTGGCAGCCGTTGCACACGCCCAGCGCGAAGCGCCCGGGATCGGCGAAGAACAGCTCGAACTGCGTGCGCAGCGCCTCGTTGTACAGGATCGAGGTGGCCCAGCCGCGGCCGGCGCCGAGCACGTCGCCGTAGGAGAAGCCGCCGGGCGCGGCGAAGCCGACGAAGTCGGCGAGGTTGCGCCGGCCGCTCTGCAGGTCGGTCATGTGCACGTCGACCGCCTCGAAGCCGGCGCGGGCAAGGGCCGCCGCCATCTCGACCTGGCCGTTGACGCCCTGGTCGCGCAGCACCGCGACGCGCGGCCGCGCGCCCTTGCCGACGTACGGCGCGGCGACGTCCTCGGCGGGATCGAAAGCGAGCCTGGGGCTGAGTCCCGGATCGGCGTCGTCGGTGCGCCACACGCGCTCCATGTCCGCGCTGGCGGGGTTGTCGCGCCGGCGCTGCATGGCGTGGCTGGTTTCGTTCCACGCGGTGATCAGCTGGGTCCAGTTCCACTTCGCGATCGGATCGCCGCCGAGGCGCAGCTTGATGCCGAGCTTTTCCTTGGGCCGGCCGACCACGTGCGCCAGCGCGCCGATGCCGTGCTGCGCCAGCAGCGCGGCGAACGTGTCGTGGTCGCGCGTGCGCACCTGCACGACCGCGCCCAGCTCCTCGTTGAACAGCGCGTGCAGGGCATTCTCGGCCCAGCCGTCGAGATGGATCTCCAGGCCGACGTGGCCGGCGAAGGCCATCTCCAGCAGGCTGACGATCACGCCGCCGTCGGAGCGGTCGTGGTAGGCCAGCAGCAGGCCGTCGCGGTTCGCCTGCTGGATCGCGGCGAAGAACGCCTTCAGGCGCTGCGCATCGTCGAGGTCGGGCGGCACGCCGCCGCCGCGGTTGAACGCCTGGGTCAGCGCGGAGCCGCCGAGGCGGTCGCGGCCGGCGCCGAGGTCGAGCAGCCAAAGCTCGGACTCGCCCTGGTCGAGCCGCAGCTGCGGGGTGAGCGCGCGGCGCGCGTCGACGACGCGCGCGAACGCGGTGACGACCAGCGACACTGGCGCGACCGTGCGCTGCTCGCGCTCGCCGTCGTTCCACACGGCCTGCATCGACAGCGAGTCCTTGCCGACCGGGATGGCGATGCCGAGCGCCGGGCACAGCGCCTTGCCGACCGCCTGCACCGCGTCGTACAGCGCGGCGTCCTCGCCGGGCTGGCCGACCGCGGCCATCCAGTTCGCCGACAGGCGCACTTCGCCGAGGTCGGCGACCGGCGCGGCGGCGAGGTTGGTGATCGCCTCGCCGACCGCGAGCCTTGCGGCGTCGGCGCTGCCGAGCAGCGCCACCGGCGTGCGCTCGGCCATCGCCATCGCCTCGCCGGCATAGCCCTCGAAATCGGCCAGCGTCACCGCGCAGTCGGCCACCGGCACCTGCCACGGACCGACCATCGGGTCGCGCGAGCACAGGCCGCCGACGGTGCGGTCGCCGATGGTGATCAGGAACGACTTGCTGCCCACCGCGGGCAGGCGCAGCACGCGCGCGATGGCCTCGTCGAGGGTGATGCCGGAGAGATCCGGCACCAGGTCGACGCGCGGCTTCTTGCGCGTGGCGTCGCGGTGCATGCGCGGCGGCTTGCCGAACAGCGTGTCCAGCGACAGATCGATGACGACCGTGCTCGTGCGCGGATCCTCGACCCGCAGCACGTGTTCCGCGGTGGCCGTGCCGACCACCGCGTACGGGCAGCGCTCGCGCTCGCAGATCGCCTTGAACAGCGGCAGGTCGGCGGCGCGCAGGCCGAGCACGTAGCGCTCCTGCGATTCGTTGCACCACACCTGCATCGGCGACAGGTGCGGGTCGTCGCAGGGGATGCGGCTCAGGTCGATGCGCCCGCCGACGCCGGAGTCGTGCAGGATCTCGGGGATCGCGTTGGACAGGCCGCCGGCGCCGACGTCGTGGATGCTGACGATCGGGTTGGCCTCGCCGCGCGCCCAGCAGGCGTCGATCACTTCCTGGCAGCGGCGCTGCATCTCCGGGTTGTCGCGCTGCACCGAGGCGAAGTCGAGGTCCTCGCTGCTGGTGCCCGACGCCATCGACGAGGCGGCGCCGCCGCCCAGGCCGATCAGCATCGCCGGGCCGCCCAGCACGACCACCCGGTCGCCCGGTTCGAGCGTGCCCTTGGCGACATGCATGCGGCGCAGGTTGGCCAGGCCACCGGCGATCATGATCGGCTTGTCGTAGCCGCGGCGCACGCCGGGCTCGCCGGTTTCCTGCTCGAAGGTGCGGAAGTAGCCGCCCAGCGCGGGGCGGCCGAACTCGTTGTTGAAGGCGGCGGCGCCGAGCGGGCCGTCGCGCATGATCTCGAACGCCGAGGCCATGCGCGGCGGCAGCGGGCGCTCGCCCTCCCACGGCCGCGCCAGGCCGGGGATGCGCAGATGCGACACGCAGAAACCGCTCAGCCCGGCCTTCGGCTTGCCGCCGCGGCCGGTGGCGCCCTCGTCGCGGATCTCGCCGCCGGCGCCGGTGGAGGCGCCGGGGAACGGCGCGATCGCGGTCGGATGGTTGTGCGTCTCGACCTTGATCGCGTAGTCGATGGTTTCCGCATGCGCGCGCCAGACGCCGTCGGCGGGATCGGCGAAGAAGCGCCGGCCGGCGCTGCCCTCGATCACCGCGGCGTTGTCCTTGTAGGCGGACAGCGTGTGCGCGGGCGCGCTGGCGTGGGTGTGCTTGATCATCGCGAACAGCGATTCCGGCGCGGGCGCGCCGTCCACCGTCCAGCTCGCGTTGAACACCTTGTGCCGGCAGTGCTCGGAGTTCGCCTGCGCGAACATCATCAGTTCGGCATCGGACGGATCGCGGCCGAGCGCGCGGTAGGCGTCGGCGAGATAGGCGATCTCGTCCGCCGCCAGCGCCAGGCCGAGCGCGCGGTTGGCGCTTTCCAGCGCCGCCGCCGGGTCGGCGCCCAGCGCGATGCGCCCCAGCGGCCCGGGGCTGCCGGCGAGGAACAGGCGCTCGGCGTCGGCCAGCGCAGCCAGCACCGACTGCGTCATCGGATCGTGCAGCGCGCGCGCGATCGCCGCGTGCGCCGGCGTGCCCGCGGCGGGCATGCCGGCGAGCAGGAACGCCACGCCGCGCTCGACGCGCTTCACCTCGAAGCCGCAGCCCTTCAGGATGTCGGTGGCCTTGGACGACCACGGCGAGATCGTGCCGAGGCGCGGCACCACCCACAGCGTGGCCGGCTCCGGCGCCGCCGGCTTCGCCTGCAGCACCTCGACCAGGCGCGCGCGCGCGGCGGCGTCCGGCGCCTGCGTCGCGTCGACGAAGTAGGTGAACCAGGCGCCGCGCACGCGCGCGCCGCGCTCGATGGCGGCGAGGCTGGCGTTGAGGCGGTCGAGACGGAACGGCGAAAGGGCGCTCTGGCCGTCGAAGACGATCATGCCGGGGGCCGAAGGGGGCTCATGGGAGCCCCATATGGTACCCGATGCGCCGCCGCGGCGCGGGCCGCGGCCCTAGCCGCCGGCCTTGGCCGGCATGGCGTCGGCCTGCTGCAGCTTCTTCAGCAACTCGTCGGCGGTCATGTAGCCGCCGAGGATGTGGCCGTCGGCGCCGAACACGGTCGGCGTGCCGGGCAGGTCGATCCTGGCGCCCAGCGTGTATTCCTCGGCCACCGGGTTGTCGCAGGTCAGCGCCGGGATCTTCTCGCCGGCCATGGCGCGGGTCAGCGCGTCGCGCGGGTCCTTGGCGCACCACACCGACACCGCCTTGTCGTAGGACGGCGTGTGCAAGCCGCTGCGCGGGAAAGCGAGGTACTCGACGGCGATCCCCGCCTTCATGAAGTCCTGGATGTGCGAGTGCAGCTTGCGGCAGAACGGGCAGTCCGGATCGGTGAACACGACCACGCGGTACTTCGGATCCTGCGGGGCGAAGATCACCCGCTTGGAAGCCGGCACCCCGTCCAGCGCCGCCTTCACCATCGTCGCGGTGCGCGCCTCGGAAATGTTGGCACGGGTCTTGAGGTCGTAGACGTCGCCCTCGATCAGGTAGCGGCCATCGGTACTGACATAGATCACACGTCCGTCGGCAACGACCTGATAGAACCCGGGCAAGCCGGCCTGCTCGACCGCGCTGACCTGTACCTTCGGCGCGATCGCGTGGATCGCGTCGGCGACCGTCTGCTCGGGCGTCTTCGTCGGCGCGGGCGCTTGCGCCGCGGCGGCGACAGCCACGGCGCCGGCCACACACAGGGCAGCGGCAAGGAGGAATTTCGACATCGGCACGACCTCGCAGGAACGCCCCGGCCGGTGCGACCCGGGGCATGGCAAGGCGGAAGTGTACCCGAGCCGCGTGGCGGCTTCCCGTACGCCGGTCGCGGCGCGGCGCCAGGCCGCGTCCGGCCGGCCCGGCCGCGCCGGCGACGCCGCCGCAACCGCGCGCCAAGGAGGCAGCGCATGAACGACTTCTCGACACCCGACCTCTCCGGCCTGTCCGACCGGGAGGCCGCCGCGCGCCTGCACGACGAAGGCCCCAACGAACTGCCGCGCGACGGCCGGCGCTCGCTGCCGCGGATCGTGCTGGAAGTGGTGCGCGAGCCGATGTTCGGCCTGCTGCTCGCCGCCGGCCTGATCTACCTCGTCCTCGGCAACCGCGGCGAGGCGGCGATGCTGCTGGTGTTCGCCTGCCTCTCGGTCGGCATCGCGATCGTGCAGGAGCACCGCAGCGAGCGCGTGCTGGAGGCGCTGCGCGACCTGACCAGCCCGCGCGCGCTGGTGGTGCGCGAGGGCCGGCGCCTGCGCATCGCCGGGCGCGAGGTCGTGCGCGGCGACCTGCTGGTGCTGGCCGAGGGCGACCGCGTCGCCGCCGACGCGCGGGTGCTGGAAGGCCACGAACTCGCCGCCGACGAATCGCTGCTGACCGGCGAATCCGCGCCGGTGCGCAAGCGCAGCGCCGACGCCGATGCGGAGCTGCCGGCCGCGCGGCCGGGCGGCGACGACCTGCCGTTCGTCTATTCCGGCACGCTGCTGGTGCGCGGCCACGGCCTGGCGCGCGTCACCGCGACCGGCGCGCGCAGCGAGATCGGCCGCATCGGCGTCGCGCTGGGCCGCATCGAGCACGCGCCGACCCGGCTCAGCCGGCAGACCCGCCACGTGGTGCGCGCGTTCGGCCTGACCGGCCTCGCGCTCAGCACGCTGGCCGTGCTGCTGTATGGCCTCTTGCGCGACGGCTGGATGAACGCGGTGCTGGCCGGCATCGCGCTCGGCATGTCGATGCTGCCGGAGGAATTCCCGCTGGTGCTGAGCGTGTTCATGGTGATGGGCGCGTGGCGCATCTCGAAGGCACGCGTGCTGACCCGGCGCGCGGCCACCATCGAGACGCTCGGCGCCGCCACCGTGCTGTGCGCGGACAAGACCGGCACGCTGACCCAGAACCGCATGCGCATCGCCGAGCTGTGCGTGGACGGCGAGGTGTTCCGGCCCACCCCGCTCGACGACGGCGACCTGCCGGAAACGTTCCACCCGCTGGTCGAGTACGCGATCCTGGCCAGCGTGCCGGATCCGTTCGACCCGATGGAGCGCGCCGTGCACGCGCTGGGCGGCGAGCGCCTGGCCGGCACCGAGCACCTGCACGGCGAATGGCGGCTGGCGCGCGAGTACGCGCTGGACGCCGGGCTGCTGGCGATGACCCAGGCGTGGCGCGCCGAGGACGAGGAGACGTTCGTGGTCGCCGCCAAGGGCGCGCCGGAGGCGATCGTCGACCTGTGCCACCTCGACGCGAACGCGGCCGCCACGGCGCTGCGCGACGCCGACGCCATGGCGCGCCGCGGCATGCGCGTGCTCGGCGTGGCGCAAGCGCGCCACCGCGGCGAGGCCTGGCCGCCTTCGCAGCACGACTTCGCGTTCGCCTTCGTTGGCCTGGTCGGCCTGGCCGACCCGCTGCGTCCCGGCGCGGCGGACGCCGTGCGCGAGTGCCGCGCGGCCGGCATCCGCGTGGCGATGATCACCGGCGACTACCCGGCCACCGCGCGCGCGATCGCCGCCGAGGCCGGCATCGACGCGGCGCACACGATCACCGGCGACGAGCTCGAGCGCATGGAGGACTTCGAGCTGACCGAGCGCATCCGCGAGTGCAGCGTGTTCGCGCGCATCATGCCGGAGCAGAAGCTGCGCATCGTCGAGGCGCTGAAGGCCAACGGCGAGGTGGTGGCGATGACCGGCGACGGCGTCAACGACGCGCCGTCGCTGAAGGCCGCGCATATCGGCGTGGCGATGGGCGGACGCGGCACCGACGTGGCGCGCGAGGCCGCCGACCTGGTGCTGCTGGACGACGACTTCGGCTCGATCGTGCGCACCGTGCGGCTCGGCCGGCGCATCTACGACAACCTGCGCAAGGCGATGGGCTACATCCTCGCCGTGCACGTGCCGATCGCCGGGCTGGCGCTGCTGCCGCTGCTGGCCGGCACGCCGCTGGTGCTGGCGCCGGTGCACATCGCGTTCCTGGAGATGGTGATCGACCCGGCGTGCTCGATCGTGTTCGAGGCCGAGCGCGAGGAGAACGACATCATGCGCCGCCCGCCGCGCGCGCCGGAGACGCCGCTGTTCTCCGCCGTGCTGCTCGCGTGGAGCCTGCTGCAGGGGGCGCTGGCGCTGCTGCTGGTCGGCGCGGTGTACGCGGCGGCGCTGCGCGCGGGACTCGTCGACGGCCAGGTGCGCGCGCTGGCGTTCGTCGCGCTGGTCGCCTGCAACGTCGCGCTGATCCTCGGCAACCGCTCGCTGGACGGCGCGCTGACCACGACGCTGGCGCGCCCCAACCGCGCGCTGTGGTGGGTGCTGGGCGCGGCCACGGCGCTACTCGCGCTGACCTTGGCGTGGGCGCCGGCGCGCGCGCTGTTCCATTTCGCGCTGCCGCCGCCGGCCGGCCTGGGCGGCGCGCTCGCCGCCGGCGCCGTGCTGCTCGCCGCGCTTGCGCTGCTGAAGCCGCTGCTGCGCGCGCGTCTGGCGGCGTGAGCGCCGGCCCCGCGGCCGCGCGGCGCGGTCAGCCGCGCGGATGGTGCTGCGCGTGCAGGCGCTTGAGGCCTTCCTTGGCGACCAGCGTGTAGATCTGCGTGGTCGACAGCGAGCTGTGCCCGAGCAGCATCTGCAGCACGCGCAGGTCGGCGCCGTGGTTCAGCAGGTGGGTGGCGAACGAGTGCCGCAGCACGTGCGGCGAGATGCGCTTCGATTCGATGCCGGCCGCCAGCGCGTGCTTCTTCACCAGCGACCACGCCATCTGCCGGGTCATGCCCTCGCCGCGCCGCGACAGGAACAGCGCCGCCGGCAGGCGCCCGCGCGCCAGCGTCGGCCGCGCCTCGGCGAGATAGCGCTGCAGCCAGTCCTGCGCGACCTCGCCGACCGGCACCAGCCGCTCCTTGCCGCCCTTGCCGGTCACGCGCAGCACGCCCTGGCGCAGGTTC
Organism: Mizugakiibacter sp.; assembly: GCF_039680435.1. NCBI lineage: Bacteria > Pseudomonadati > Pseudomonadota > Gammaproteobacteria > Lysobacterales > Rhodanobacteraceae > Mizugakiibacter > Mizugakiibacter sp. The sequence continues at coordinate 37,927 of NZ_JBDKSX010000109.1, forward strand.
AGCGCGGCCAGCGGCAAGCCGACCAGCTCGCTGACGCGCAGGCCGGAGGCGTACATCAGCTCGAACATGGTGCGGTCGCGCAGGCCCAGCGGGGTGGCGTCGTCCGGCGCGCGCAGCAGCGACTCGACCTCGCGCTCGCTGAGCGCCTTGGGCAGGCCGCGCGGCAGCTTGGGCGGCTGCAGCAGCAGGGTCGGGTTGTCCGCGCCGGGCTGCACGCGCGCGCGATGCGCGTAGTAGCGGCGCAGCGCGCTCAGCAGGCGCGCGTTGCTGCGCGCCTTGACCTGCGCGGCGCCGCGCTCGCCGAGGTAGCGGAAGATGTCCTCGCGCGCGGCGTCGACCAGGCTGCGCCCGCGCGCGGCCTGCCAGCGTGCGAAGCCTTCGAGGTCGCTGCGATAGGCGGCCAGGGTCAGGTCGGCCAGCCCCTCCTCGGACCAGGCGCGCTCGAGGAACAGGTCGATGTCGGCCCGGTCGGCGGCGTCGATGCTTGCTTGCGTCTCCATCGCCGGCGATGCTGGCGCGTCCGCCGTCCGCGGCGCAAGCCCGCCGAAGCCCCCGATGAACGCCGCCGCTCCCGCCACCTCCGTTCCCGCGCCGCTGTGGCGCCGCCTCGCCGCGCTGGGCTACGACCTGGTGGCCGTGCTGGCGCTGGTGCTGGCGATCGGCCTGCTCTGCCAGCTCGCCGCCGGCGGCGAGCTGATCGCGACGCAGGGCGGGCACCTCGCCGCGCCGTGGTGGTACCCCGCGCTGCAGCTCGCCGCGGTCGCGACCTACTTCGCCCTGTCGTGGACGCGCGGCGGGCAGACGCTGGGCATGCGCCCGTGGCGCACGCGCGTGACCGCGGCCGGCGATGCGCTCGGCGCCGGCCGCGCGCTGGCGCGCTTCGCGCTGGCGGCCTCGCCCTTGCTGCTGCTGGCGCTGGGGCGCGCGCTCGACGCGCGCGGCGTGCTCGTCGCGATGGCCCTGGCGTGGGCGCTGGATTTCGCCGTCGCGCTCATCGACCGCCAGCGCCGCGCCCTGCACGACATCCTCGCCGGCACCGCGGTCGAACTGCGGCGCTGACAAACACGGCCATCGCCGGGCGGGCCTTGGCCCACCGTGGCATTCGCGGTGCCGGCGACGGGCGAGAGACGGCGGGCTGAAGCCTACCCTGCGGTCCCTCGCGCGGGATCAACCGAACTTGCGGAAATACAGCGTCGCCGCCACCGCCAGCACCAGCGCCGGCGCCAGGTTGGCCAACAGCGGCGGCGCGTCGTACACCGCACCCATGCTGACCAGCGCCTTCTGCAGGAAGAACCACACCACGCTCAGCAGCAGGCCGATGAACACGCGCTTGCCGAGGCCGCCCGAGCGCAGCGTGCCGAACGCGAACGGCAGCGCGCACATCACCAGCACCAGCACGTTCAGCGGATACAGCACGCGCCCCCACAGCGCGTTGGCGTAGGCGCCGGCGCTCTGGGCGTTGCTCTCGAGGTAGCGGATGTTGCGGCGCAGGTCGCGCACGGGGAGGTATTCGGGGTGCGCGACCGACAGCGCCAGCACGCGCGGATCGAGGCCCGAGTCCCAGCGCCGCTGCGCCGCCTGCGCGCTGCGCGCGGCGCCGTCGTGGAACGCGGTGGCGCGGACGTCGTACAGCGTCCACACGCCGTCGGCATGCTCGGCGCGGCGCGCGGTGGTCAGCGCGGTCAGGTTGCCGTCGGTGTCGAAGCCGTAGATGCGCACTTCGGCCAGCTCGACGCTGACGCGGTCGTGCTCGCGATGCGCCAGCGCGGCCTTGGCGTTGACGATGCTGCCGTTGTCGCGCGCCCACAGGCCGGTGCGCGTGGATGCGCCGAGGTTGCGCGCCTTCGCCTGCAACTGGATCGCGTCGGCGCGCTGCTGGCCGGCCGGCGCGACCGTCTCGCCGAGCGCCACCACCGCCAGCGCCAGCACCGCGACGGTACCGACGCCGGCCGCGGCGATGCGCAGCTTGGACATGCCGGCGGCGCGCAGCGCGGTCAGTTCGCCGCTGGCGGCGAGCCCGCCCAGTCCGAGCAGGCCGCCGATCAGCGCGGCGTTGCCGAACATTTCGTAGAAGCGCCGCGGCACCGTCAGCGCGATGTAGCCGATCGCCTGCGCCAGCGTGTAGCCGTTCTTGCCGATGCTGCCGAGCTGGCGCGCGAACTGGGTGAAGCTGTCGAAGCCGACCAGCAGCACCCAGGTCAGCAGCAGCGCGCCGAGCACGCCGGTGGCGACCAGGCGGTCGGCCTGTTTCAGGCGCGGCAGCGCGAACGCCATCAGCGAATCTCCCGCACGCGGCGCGGTGCGTATTGGCGCCAGAGCATCAGCGCCGCGACCGCGAACACCGCCAGGTGCACCGGCCACAGCCCGACCGCGGGGTCGAGTCGGCCCTTGACGATGCCCGCGCGCGCCAGCAGCAGCACGTTGGAATAGAGGAAGTAGCAGAGGATCGCGACCAGCATGCGCCCGTAGCGCGGCTCGCGCGGCGACTGCCGCGCCAGCGGCAGCGCCAGCGCCAGCAGCACCAGCCCGGTGAACGGCGCGCCGATGCGCCAGGCCAGCTCGGCATGCGCGCCGGGCTCGTCCTGCCGCCACAGCGCCGGCGTGGGCAGCGCGTGGTCGGGATCGTCGCCGTCGACGTCCTCCTGGTCCTGCGACAGCGCGAGGTCGTTGCGCGCGTAGCGCATCAGCCGCCAGTCGTCGTGGCCGCGCCGGCCCTCGAAGCGGTGGCCGTCGAACAGCGCGAGGAAGCGGTTGCCGCCCTGGCTCTCGTAGTACAGCTCGCCGCGCCTGGCGGTGACGATGTCGACGCGCTGGCTGCCGTCGGCGTCGGCGCGCTCGCTCTCGACGAACAGCTTGCCCAGCCTGGTGCCGTCGTTGCTCATGCTGTCGACGAAGATGATGCCGCTCTTGCCGGGCAATTCGACGAAGCGGCCGGGCTCGAGGCCCGCGGCGATGACCGAGCGGTTGGCTTGCTCGATCAGCGCGTCCGCGGTGCGCACCGACCACGGCCCCAGCCACAGCGACACCAGCGCGGTCGCCAGCGCCAGCGGCAGCGCGAGCAGGCCGACCGGTCGCAGCAGCCCCCCCGGCCCGAACCCGGACGAGGCCAGCACGTGCATCTCGCTGTCGCGCCAGACCCGGGACAGCGACTGCAGCGCGCCGAGGAACACCGCCAGCGGCACCACGAAGGTCAGCGTGTCGACCATGCGCAGGCCGAGCACCGGGAACATCACGCTGGCCGGATAGCGCCCGCCCGCGACCTTGCCGAGCACGTCGGCGAAGGTGCCGCCGACGGTGATCAGCAGCAGCACGGCGCCCACGGCGAGGATGCCGAGGCCGAGCTCGCGCAGCAGGTAACGGTCGAGAATGCGCAGCATGCGTTAGTATTTCGCTTTCATGGTTCGCCGCGCTGCGCGCGGCGAAGCGCCAAGTCTAGCCTGTCCGCCAGCGGCGGACCTCATTCCGGAAATGCCCATGACGCTGCAGTTCAGCCTCGATTCCGCCCACCCCGAGCTTGCCGACACCGCCTGCGCGGTGGTCGGCGTGTACGAGCACGGCGTGCTGTCCAGCGCCGCCGCGCGCATCGACGGCGCCGCACAGGGCGCGCTGAAACGCCTGATCGAAAGCGGCGACCTGACCGCCAAGGCCGGCGTCGCGCTGCCGCTGTTCGGCCTGCCCGGGGTGAAGGCGCCGCGCGTGCTGGTGGTCGGCCTCGGCGAGCAGAAGACGTTCGACGCCGCGCGCTTCCAGAAGATCAGCCTGGAGGCCGCGCGCGCGCTGAAGAGCCTGCCGGTGAAGAGCGCGACCTCGTGGCTGACCGCACTCGACGTGCCCGGCCGCGACGCCGCCTGGCGCGTGCGCACCGCCGCGCTCGCCGCCGACCACGCGGCCTACAAGTACACCGCGACGCTCAAGCCGAAGGCGGACAACGGCGCGCGCAACGTCCTCGAGCACGTCGCCTTCATCGCCGGCGACGACGCCCGCGACGGCCTCGCCCAAGCCGCGGCGATCGCCAAGGGCGTCGAGTTCGCGCGCGAACTCGGCAACCTGCCGCCGAACATCTGCACGCCGGCGCACATCGCCGCCGAGGCGAAGAAGATCGCCGACGCGCACGCCGGCGTGACGCTGGAAGTGCTCGAGCGCGCGGACATGGAAAAACTCGGCATGGGCGCGCTGCTCGGCGTGGCGCGCGGTTCGGCCAACCCGCCGAAGCTGATCGTGCTGCAGTGGAAGGGCGGCAAGACCGACGAGAAGCCGTACGCGCTGGTCGGCAAGGGCGTCACCTTCGACAGCGGCGGCCTGAGCCTCAAGCCGGGCGCCGGCATGGAGGAGATGAAGTTCGACATGTGCGGCGCCGCCGGCGTGCTCGGCGCGTTCCTCGCCGCGGCCGAGCTGAAGCTGCCGCTGAACCTGGTGTGCGTGGTGCCGTCGGTGGAGAACATGCCGGACGGCAACGCCTACCGCCCCAGCGACATCGTCACCAGCATGTCCGGCATCACCATCGAGGTACTGAACACCGACGCCGAGGGCCGCCTGATCCTGTGCGACGCGCTGAGCTACGCGCAGAAATTCCAGCCGCAGGCGATCGTCGACGCGGCGACCCTGACCGGCGCCTGCGTGGTCGCGCTGGGCAAGCACGCCAGCGGCCTGATGAGCAAGCACGACGACCTCGCCGAGCAGTTGCTCGCCGCCGGCGAGCGCACGCTCGACCGCGGCTGGCGCCTGCCGCTGTGGGACGACTACCAGACCCAGCTCGAATCCGGCTTCGCCGACGTCGCCAACATCGGCGGCAAGCCGGCCGGCGCGATCACCGCCGCCTGCTTCCTGGCGCGCTTCGCCGAAGGCCAGCGCTGGGCCCACCTCGACATCGCCGGCACCGCCTGGGAAGACGGCCGCAAGGGCCTCGCCACCGGCCGCCCGGTGCCGATGCTGGCGCAGTTCCTGATCGATCGCTGCGGCTGAGGTCGGGAAGCGGGAGAGGGGCGACGGGCGACGGGCGACGGGCGACGGGCGACGGGGGAGCATCGCATCCCCGCACGCGTCGTCACCGCGGAAACCGGCGCGACGATGATGTAGGCTCCCGTCCGATCGCCGCTGCCCCGCATCTCTCACGTCTCCCGTCTCCACGCTCCTATGCGCGCCGACTTCTACCTGATCGCCAAGCCGCGCTTCGCCGCGGAGCCGCTGCGGCTGGTTTGCGAGCTGGCCAAGAAGGCGCTGGCGGCGAAGCAGCCGATGCTGGTTTTGGTGCGTTCGCTGGAGCAGGCCGAGGCGCTGGACGAGTTGCTGTGGGCGTTCGACGAGGACGCCTTCATCCCGCACCAGATCGCCGGCGACGAGGACGATGCGGACACCGCGGTGCTGATCGTGCCGCCCGGCTTCGACGCATTCGACCGTCCGCTGGTGATCAACCTGCGCGACGCCTGCGCCGAGGGCCGCTACGAGCGCGTGCTGGAAGTGGTCGCCGCCGATCCCGCCGAGCGCGAAGGTTCGCGCGCGCGCTGGAGCGAGTACAAGCGCCGCGGCTTCGAGGTCGCCAAGCACGACATGTGAGCGCGGCGGCGACGCCACCGCTCGGAATGTAGGGTGGGCTTCAGCCCACCAGCGCAACGCCGCCGAACGAAGCGATGCAGC